>DDIC01000074.1:0-23210 GCA_002338335.1 Bacteroidetes bacterium UBA1860 | reverse complement strand
CCGCCGTTGCCGAGACATCCCATGTGAACGCTTGCGTGGGCTGCCATTGAGCCGAGAGCTCCACTCCCATGCGGTCACTAAGGGGGACATTCTCGCGGACATATTCGCCAACGTCATTTACGGCTCCGTTAAGAACCAGCTGATCCCGATAATGCATCCAAAACCCATTGAGTTGCATTCGCCACGCATCAAATTGGTGGTCCAAACCAAGCTCGGTGTTCAAAAGTCGCTCCGGTGTGGGGCGCTGTGAGGCAGGTGAGTTCACCAAATCGTTGCGGCTTGGTTCTTTGGAAGCCACCGCAAATGAAGCATAAACCTTGGTGCGTTGGCTTGGCTGCCATGTGACACCAGCTTTGGGATTAAAAAAGGTGAAGGTTTCGGTGGATTCCAAGTTAATCACCTCCGTGGGTGAACCCGTTGCCCCAGATCCCGTGCCTCCAATGACATCCCGAAGGGCTTTTCCTTGAAACGTATGGGATACCCATCGAAATTGAAGATCCCCAAACAACGTCCACCCCTCCACTAGGCTCCATGAGACCTTCGCAAACGTGTTGGCATCTGTTTTGGTCGCGTCATTCACATAATAATTGTGTGGACTAGCCAAGGGTGTGCTGACTTCGCGCTGGGTCCATAATACTTGCCCAAAATGATCGCCTAGATAATGATGAGCTGCGAGGCCTAGAGTGAGGTCGAGGTTTTGAGATGCGCGTGGGGGGATAGCCGTTGTGCTGGCCGTTCCAGTGGCCGCTCCTCCCGAGCCCGAACCCAACCAATCGAGCGCCACAACTCCTCCAAAGAAGTGATTTTTGAGCCAGCGACGGCGCGTTAGGTCGCTGAATCTCTGCCCTCCGTCGCCACCTACTCCAGCCGCACTCAACCCATAATCATCCAACGATTGACCTGCCGCATACTCCTCATAATACCCTTTCCCAAATGTATAATGGAGACTCGCGTTCACCACCCAGGGTGCATCAAAGCCATGGGATGCGTGCAATTGAAGGTGATCTTGACCATAATGATCAACCTGATTTTCATACGTAAACTCATTGTAGGTCCGTTGACCTAGTGAGGACCTAAGGCGCTCTGCTTGGTCTGGCGCGATAAATAATCCCGTGATGTAGCGCTCAAGACCCGCAGCATCACCTGTCACAATTGGCTCAGGAACACCGTTCCAAGCCTGGTACGTCTCTTCTCGCCCAGACATCCAATCCAACTTGATGACCCCACGACCCGTTTGCTTCGCGAGACTTCCATACCCAGAAAACAGCGTAGAAGACGCTCGGTCGATGTATCCATCACTTTGGATCGTCGAAAAACGTCCTTCTGCACTCCAACCTCCCTCGCTACGTCCCGTAGCAAATTGTCCCGCCACTGACTTCGTGCCATACGCGCCCACACTGGAGCGAACCCGAGCCACAGAAGCATCCGGATGCTCCCCCGTCTGGAGATTGACTGTCGCACCAAATGCACCAGCCCCATTGGTGGAGGTTCCAACGCCCCGCTGCACCTGAATAGAGCTCGTTGAGGAGGCAAGATCGGGCAGATTCACCCAAAAGACCCCCTGCGACTCCGCATCATTCAGTGGAATGCCGTTTAATGTCACATTAATGCGGGTGGGATCCACACCTCGGATGCGGATACCCGTATACCCAACTCCATGACCTGCGTCGGAGGTCGCAACCGCCGAGGGGGTCAGGCTGAGTAGCTGTGGAATGTCCCGCACATCTGTTCCAGCTTCTATCGCAGCTTTTTGTAGCGTAACAAATGTGAAGGGTTGCTCGGATGTTGCTCTTGTAGCCCGTACAAAAACCTCGCCAAGAGGTCGTGTGATGAGGGTGTCGACTTGCTGTTGAGCGCTGGCTTGCGCCTGTAGACCACCAGTAGGCTCCTGAAGTGACTCTAGCGCATGTGTACCACCCAAAGCTTGGATTGAAGTTATGCTATGTAGCATAAATAGGGCGCACAGAAACGCACACCCACGTGTGTGATCTTTCATGGTTTTCCTCCGCCGGTATGACCCGGATCAGGTTCGTAGGGTATAATCTCAGCCCACCGCGTGTGGGCACCCCTAACCGCTGGAGTAACTTAGAAAAAAGATTCGATTTTCTCTACCATCGCCGTGTGGCCACAGTAAAATCGCACCAGAGTACTCCCACCCCATTGTGCATGTGACTGATGCTTCGCGAAGCGTATCCGTAGTGAATCAACTGATGGGTAAAACCTCTAAGGAGCCGTTTGTTGCCGCTTTAAAGGACGAACAAACAGGACTTCGTGAGCAGTTTGACAACCGTCAACAAAAGAAAGAGTTTCTCCCTATTGAGGAAGCGCGGGCCAATCATGACCAACCCGATTGGACGGGGTACACCCCTCCCGTGCCGGCACATTATGGCGTTCAAGATCCTGTCACATTTAGTGTGGCCGATCTGAGACCCTACATCGACTGGACACCCTTCTTTATCGCATGGGAAATGAAAGGGAAATACCCCGATATCTTTGAGGATCCAAAGGTAGGTGAGGTGGCAAAAAACCTACACAAGGAAGCCAACGAAATGCTTGATTGGTTGAAACAAGGTCAACGGCTCCATGCAAAAGGTCGCACAGGGGTGTTTGCTGCCAATGCCGAGGGCGACGACATCCTTCTGTATACCGATGCGTCAAGGCAAAACGAGCTAGCGCGTTTCCATACCCTACGTCAGCAGGCCAAGAAACGTGAAGGAGAACGTAATAAGGCGATGAGTGATTGGGTTGCGCCTGTGGGATCTGGTCTAGATGACGCCCTAGGTCTATTCATCGTGAGTGCTGGCTATGGTATTGATGAGCTTGTGGCTGAGTTTGAGGCCCAACATGATGATTATCAAGCGATTCTTCTCAAAGCGGTAGCAGATCGTTTGGCTGAGGCCGCCGCGGAGAAAATGCACGAGATTGTTCGAACACAGACATGGGGGTATGCACCTAATGAATCGCTGCGTAACGATCAGCTCATCCTGGAAGAGTATGCAGGCATTCGACCCGCGCCAGGGTATCCAGCTCAGCCCGATCACACCGAAAAAATAAAGCTCTTTGAGCTGCTTGAAGGAGAGTCGGTCATGGGCGTTCATTTAACGCAACAACTGGCCATGCACCCTGCCTCCTCTGTCTGTGGGTTGTATTTTAGCCATCCCGAGGCGAGATATTTTAATGTCGGTCCGCTTCTCAAGGATCAGGTTGAAGAGTATGCCACTCGCAAAGGGATGTCCGTAAAGGAGATGGAGACGTGGCTTGCGAGTCATCTAGGATATCGAGCGTCTTGATCCGCTAGGTGTTGCGGACTGATGTCTGGCCTGATGTTTCGGCCTGATGTTTCGGACTGGCATTACAGACCGCGTCTATTTTCAATAGCCTCCCCTTTTGCGATCAATAATCACTTAATTGTGGTTACATCTCCCATTTTTACTATCATAGTGTCCGTTATGAGACTGTTAGCTCCCATTTATGGGAGTTACCTTGCAATTGGAGTGCCGTTTGTTAATATTGGAGTAACAATTTGTTAACAATAATTTAACATACAATGGGGCACACTTATGATACTTCAACTTAAATCACTGTTATTTAGCGCCTTACTCTTTGGCTCACTGCTTATGCCAGCGATGGCGCAAACCTTGCAGCCAGATGATGCGACACGCACCCTTCGGTGGGTAAGCCCATCACTCGTCGAGGTCACGATTACGTCACACGAAATCACCCAAAAGGGATTTTACTTGTTACGCAATCAGACGATTGTTCGACATGGATCGTGGACTCTGTGGACGAATGGAGAGAAAACCATGGCTGCAAGCTACGATAAAGGTGAGCTTCAATGGATCGAGCACCCCAATGGCAAGCAGTACACGGCAGCGGATATTAAACAGCAACGTGGAAAGAATCCCACCCCATATTTGATCGTGGATTAATGGGGAAACAATTGGATTGCCACAGAGTTATTTGATTTTTTCGTTTCTTAACAATTCGGTAATATACCCATCCGATGCAGGATGAAGCCATTTGTAGTGTCACATATTGAATCACATAGTGATCAGCATCGCTAGAAAGACTAACCACTTACACTATCTTCTGCACCTGACATGAGCGAATTGCTCACTGGTATTCAACAAGTAGGCATTGGCGTTCGCGACGTGGATGCCTCTTTTTATTGGGCGCATCGGATGTTCGATTTTGATATTCCGGTGTTTGATGATGAAGCCGAAGCCAAGCTCATGACCCGTTATACAGGGGGTGAGGTGCATTCAAGACGGGCAT
The DNA here is from genome assembly GCA_002338335.1 of Bacteroidetes bacterium UBA1860. GTDB lineage: Bacteria > Bacteroidota > Rhodothermia > Balneolales > Balneolaceae > UBA8296. Next base: position 18,935 of record DDIC01000074.1, on the reverse strand, counting down.
TATTGGCATTAAACCTCGCAGGTGGGGGTGGATTTGAAATCTGGTCCTTCAAAAGTCGAGACAGTCAGCCCCCTTCCTTTATGCCAGAGTTGGGTGACATTGGCATTAACGAGGTATGTCTTAAGGTCAAGGACATCGAAGCGGCTCACCGTCGGATGTTGAAGGATCAACCCGAGGCGGTAAGCATGGTGGCGCAAGACCCATCCGATAATTCCACCTTTACGGTGACCGATCCCTTTGGCAATACGTTCCGTCTTGTGGAGAGTAAGGAGTGGTTTTGTGAACCCAAACATGGTGTGGGTGGTGTTTGTGGAGCGACCATTGGGGTACATTCTATCGATAATTCCCTTCCTTTTTATCGCGATGTGCTAGGATTGGACGATGTGGTGTATGACGAAGAGGGTACGTTTCATGATCTAGACAACAAGCGCCGCTTTCGTCGTGTATTGCTGCATAAACCCCAGGCTGATGAGGGTGCTTTTGCACGGTTGTTTGGGTCCACCAGTATTGAACTGGTACAGTCGCTAGATAAAGAAGGACGCGCGGTGTTTGAGAATCGGTTTTGGGGAGATCTCGGGTATATCCATTTGTGCTTTGATGTGAACGACATGGATGCGCTCAAATCACGTTGCGAGTCGATCGGCGCCAAGTTTACCGTGGATAGCGCCGAATCGTTTGATATGGGTGAAGCGGAAGGACGATTTGCCTATGTCGAGGACCCTGATGGGACCTGGATCGAATTTGTCCAAGCTCACAAAGTGCCCATCCTAAAAAAACTTGGGTGGTTTATTGATCTGCGAAAACGTCGTTCCAATACGCCATTGCCCGATTGGATGCTCAAATCTATGGGACTCAACCGAGTCTCACCCAAAAAAGCACGTGAAAAATACGCCCCATCTGTGTAACGTTGGGGCATGACGTTAGATCACATCGGTATTGCAGTTCGAGACCTAGACGCAGCTCTGGGCCATTATGAATCGGTCCTTGGGATTACAAGTTCGAGTCATCAGCGCGTAGAACACCAGGGTGTGGAGGTCGCTTTCATCGAGTTAGGCGACTCCAAAGTGGAGTTTTTGGCCCCACTGGGCGATGAAAGCCCTGTTGCCAAATTTTTGGACAAGCGAGGCGAGGGAATGCATCATACAGCGTTTCTTGTAGAGGATTTACCCGCTGAAATCGCTCGCTTTAAAGAGCAAGGGTATCAGTTTTTAAGCGAGGAGCCTTCAGTTGGCGCGGGGGGAAAGCAGGTGATTTTTATGCATCCTAAAGAACATCACGGGGTCTTGCTTGAGCTATGTGCTAAAGTCTAGGATTTTGTTCATGTTGATGCCATGACAAATATGCCCCAGACTCAAACCCTTTCCAAAAGCTCCTTCGTCCACTGCCTCGAGTGTCCCACCAAGCTCTATTATAAACTCCGACCCAAGACGTACAAAAGTCTCAACGACGATAATGAATTCTTGGCTGCGTTGGCTGAAGGGGGGATTCAAGTAGGCGAATTAGCCAAACTGTATTATCCAGAGGGTGTAGAGATACCTTTTCAGCGAGACGACAAGCCTGCCATGTTGCTCGATACGGCTAAGGTGATGGCCGGTGGGGATTGCGTGATCTTTGAGGCGGCGTTTCAGGTGGAGCGGGCCTTTGCGTTGGTCGATATTTTGCGCGTGAAAGGTTCCAAAGTGGAGGTGATTGAGGTAAAGTCCAAATCCTATTCTGAAGAGACCCAATTTTTGGGGAAACGAGAGCCTCATTATGTGACATCTGAATGGCAAAAGTATCTTTTTGATGTGGCGTTTCAGACCTGGATTGTGCGAAAATGCCTTCCCAATCACCATGTCGTCGCCAAATTGAGCCTTGCAGATAAGGATTCTGTCTCCACGATGGATCGAGTCCATCAACATTTCCGAGTGAGTGAAGACGAGAGTGGCCGCAAGCAAGTGATTCCCACTCAGGAAGCGCGACAACATCCGGATGTGCTGGGTGCTAAACTCCTCAAAGAGGTGGATGTGACGCACATGGTGGATGATATCCTAGAAGGGAAAGGGCGCAAGCCAAAACTAGCGCTCGAAAGCGAAGGGTTTGATGCTTGGGTTCTGGGGCTTAGCGACGCGGTGGCAAACGGCACGAAAATTGAACCTGTGATTGGGCAGGCATGCAAAGGGTGTGAATACCGTGTGGCTCGTGCAAAATTAGACGGGTTGCAATCAGGATTTGAAGAGTGTTGGAGCCAGAAACTAGGATGGAAGGAGCAAGATTTTGAGGACCCATTAGCCATGGAGATTGGGCAGTGGCGAAAAGGGGTTGGGGCCCAGGATGTGTACAAAATGAAGGAGGTCACCGGGGTGTTGATTGGCCTTGAGCAAGATGTTGAGGACGACCCGGAAGCGCTTTATTCGATGATCCAGTGGGATAAAACAGGCTATCGTCAGGCAGCGCAAGCGTACCAGCTCACGGGTCGTCACCCCGAGCGGGAAGTGCTCATGGATGGCTTTGATCATGAAATGGAGTCGTGGCGTTGGCCACTTACGTTTATCGATTTTGAGGGGGTGCGTCCTGCTATTCCGTTTCATAAAGGGATGCGTCCTTACCAGCAAGTTCCGTTTCAGTTTTCGGCACATGTCCTTCATGAGGATGGACGCGTGGAGCATACTGCCGAATGGTTGGAAGAGGAGCCTGGGCGCAATCCGTTACAAGGGTTTGCCGAATCACTACGCGACGCACTCACCGACAGGCCTGATAACCCAGTCGGCACGGTCTTTATCTATTCCAAATATGAGCGGACCATGATGAAAGATGTTGTCGAGGTGCTGCGTGATACCGGCCAAGGGGACGACGCGCTCCATGAATGGATCGACCGATTCATTCAAGATGTCGATGAGAAAATTATTGTGGATCAACACGATTTAGTGAAGGCGTATTACTTCTCACCGATCATGGGTGGGCAAACGAGCATTAAAGTGGTGCTGCCAGCTGTGCTACATCATTCCGAATATCTCAAGCAAACATATGCTGAGCCTTACAGTGGGCTGAGTATCCAGGGGATGCGGTTGTTGGAGCCTCGACCCGATGGCAAGATCGATCCCTACTACCACCTCAAACAGATTGACGCTGAGATTCCTGATCCAAGCTCCGCAGATGAAGACGAAACCGTGGCTGGGGTGAGCATTGCTGATGGAGGCGCCGCGATGATGGCTTGGGCACGCATGCAATTTGATGACGTTGATCCTGCTCGACGTCGTGCGACGTTTGATGCGTTGTTGCGTTACTGCGAGCTAGACACCTTGGCCATGGTGCTCATTATCCAACATTGGTTGTCGCTTCGGGGCAAGTTGTGAGCTGGGTGTAGACGACAAAACTATACACACCCCGCGGCTTAATCCTCTTGACCGCTGTGGGCATCCTGACTATGCGCATCAAACCACCCTGTGATGTAGGCAACTTTCCGGAATAGATTGCTTGGTTTCGCTGCAATCCCATGGCTAGATCCTTGGATACGAACCATCGCAGACTCCACACCTTGTAGTTTTAGCGCACCATAATATTGCTCGGTCTCACTCATGGGCGTTCGGTAATCCTGTTCACCCGTGAGGAGCATTGTTGGCGTCGTTACATTGCCAACCAATGAGATCGGTGATAGCTTGAGATACTGATCAGGATCTTCCCAAGGCTTCTTTGTAAACCAATATTTACTGAAGAGTGGCACATTATCGGCGTTTAATACAAAGCTATACCAATTGATGACGGGTTTCGCAACGACCGCGGCTCGGAAGCGATCGGTTTTCCCAATCGCCCACGCTGTGAGGACACCGCCTCCACTTCCGCCCGTGATGAAGAGTCGATCCGTATCGATATAGCCCTGATGTACGACATAATCCACGGCGTCCATAAGGTCGTTATGATCTTCTGATGGATAATTTCCATTGATATAAGCAGCAAAGTCCTCCCCATAGGAGGTAGACCCTCGGGGATTGGTATAAACCACGACATATCCTTGACTCGCCATAAATTGAAGCTCCGGACTGAATTGTGGCCCATATGCAGAGTAAGGACCACCATGAATTTCGAGAATCAACGGATAGGATCCTGATGGGTCAAAATTTGGCGGCGTGATAATCCAACCATGCACCTCAAAATCATCCACCGACGACAACACCCAAAACTCATTTACCTCGCCAACTTGGGTAGCTGAGAAGAACTCGTCATTATAGGAGGTCAAGGTGTTTACCGAAGAGCGGCCCTTGTGTGAACCTACCGACAGCTGTGTTGGGCGTTGGGCTGTAACACTCGAAAATGCAAAGTCACCACGGCCCGTCACCGAAAACGAGCCCCCTGCATACGGACGCCCCAACGTTGGACTCCCAAGATGAGTCGCCAATGCTTCTAGGGTTCCATTAAGTTCGACATGCCCTATTTTTGCGACCCCTTTCTCGGTATATCCAACATAGAGCCCCTCACTATTGTCATCCCAATGAATCGCACCGATGTCTAAATCAATCGACTCGCTGATCACCCGTTCTTGTGATCCGTCGGCATTCATGATGTATAATTCTGTCTGTTGATAGCCTACAAATTGATCTTCATACCCAGTGAACGCGATTAACTCCCCATTTGGTGACATTTTGGGTTGATTGTGAGGCCCCCGGTTGTTGGTGAGAGCTGTCCGCTCCCCTGTCGATAATTCAAGGCTGTAAATTTGTTCATTGTTGGGATCCATCTCTCGATTCTCCGAGACATTTGCGGTGAACAACACATGTTGCCCATCTGGCGCCCAGCTTACATTGGAGTGATTGGTGGGAAACTCTGTTAACTGATTCGGGGCTCCACCCTCTGGAGACACGACGAAAATCTGCTGATGACCTTCCTCTAGATACCCTCGACCATCATAGCGATAAACAGCATTATCAATGTAACGTGCACTCTCCTCCCAGGTCGCACCTTTGGGTGGTGTGGGTATGTTACCTATGGAACTGGGTGCCTCAGGAACAAACATGGTAAATACAATCTGGGATCCATCAGGTGACCACTGTACTTGACCTGGTGAGCGTGATAGATTGGTAATGGAGGCCTGCCTTCCAGATTCTAACCAATACACAAAAAGTTGAGCTGAACCCTCTTCACTCGTGACATACAAAAATCGATTACCATCGGGATGCCACTGGACAGAACCTGCATTTTGTTTGCCTGAGGTTAATGCCTGATGATTGGATCCATCAACATCTATAATCCACAAGTTGGATATTCGCTTATCAGTCATCACATCAAATTGATGCTTCTCATAAATAACCCGCTCTCCATCAGGTGAAATCTGTGGATTCGCTACCATTTGTAGGTCAAAAATATCCATGTAGAAAAAGTTTTTTGGCTCAACTTGAGCATGTGTCGTGGTTCCTACAACGGAAAAAAAGAGAATGAGAGAAAAAGTCTGACGCATGATTGAAAGGGTTGTTTGAATGGGTTGATTTAGTGTGTCGGGGACTGTAGATGGTGTGCCATGGACTAGATGCAAGGTTCCAGGGACTGCATACGGTTTGCCAGTATTTAATATGAATAATTGTCTATCCTATCAATATAGACGAATCGTGAAAAAAACAGTATGTTTAGAGTTCTTTCGGGGCGTGGCGTAGTTCGGTAGCGCACTCGGCTGGGGGCCGAGGGGTCGCAGGTTCAAATCCTGTCGCCCCGACTTCATCGTTAAGATATCTCCATCATGACCCAAACTCCCCCCTCTTTACGACGCGCTCCTATTGACGTCTTTGGCGACTGGGCCACTCATGGCAAAGATCAAGGTATGGAAACGGGCCACGCACGGGCCGTGAGTAACATGCTCGAGTATGCCCTGCCCAAGGTTTCCAACCCCAAAGCGTTCACCTTTTTGGATGCAGGGTGTGGTAATGGGTGGGTCGTTCGGAAAGTGCGGGAGACGAAAGGGTGCCAACAGGCCATGGGTGTGGATGGCGCACAAGCGATGATTGACAAGGCTCGTTCGATAGATTCAACGTTTGCCGATGTTTATGAGTGTGCGGATCTGCTGAGCTGGGCGCCGACTGAACCTGTGGATCTAGTTCACTCCATGGAGGTGTTTTATTATGTGGAGAATCCTGCCGACTTGTTGCAACGAGCCTTCGAGCATTGGATAGACCCAAGGGGTCGACTCATCCTAGGCGTTGATTTTTATCTGGAGAACACTGTCTCACATGACTGGCCAGAACAGTGTGGCGTCGATACCATGACATTATGGTCAGAATCGCAGTGGGTGGAGGCTTTTGGGAGTGCTGGGTTTTCCGAGGTCGAACATTGGCGAGTAGATCAAGGGAGTAAGCCTGATTGGGAAGGGACGCTCGTGGTGACAGGTGTGGTGGGTTCTCCATAATGTGTGGTCGATACGCCGTTCATTCCCTAGCCGCTGTTGCGCAAACATTTGGCCATGCCGGGGAGCAGGCCATGCAAGAATCAGGTCGATGGCCCTCGTACAATGTGAGCCCCATGACACCTGTTCCGGTGTTTACTCAGGCCACGGAATCAGATCCGCAAACAACAAGTGACTATCAGTATACCCTCACCCAATGGGGCTACTCCCCCCGCTGGGCCGACAAACCGATGAACTTAATCAATGCACGAGTGGAGACATTGAATGCAAAACCTTCGTTTCGGGAGGCGGCGAGGTGCGTACTGGTGGCCGATGGATGGTACGAATGGCAGCAAGGAACCTCAGCTAAGCAACCCTTTTATCACAAGTCGAATGAGGGGTCACTACTGTTTTTTGCAGGGATTTACAACGACCAAGGGGCGTGCATCGTCACTCGCGAAGCAGCCGAAGATCTGGCAAACATTCACCATCGTCAACCCCTTTTACTGTCCACCGAAACCATGGTCCAGTGGCTATCGTCGAACTCTACACCTGGCTCTTTTGTGACTGCGGACCAACCAACGATTGAGGCGTATCCTGTGAGTCAGCGGGTCAACAAACCTGCCCATGATGATCCATCGTTATTACACCGGGTAGAACCGTTTAGCGGGGACTTGTTTCTTTAGCGCAACCTTACCCTTCGCAAGCGATACAGGTCATATCATTGAGCTGTAGCTTCTTGCGGGCAAACGCCTGAGCAGAGTTCATGGAGTGTTGATAATACAACGTCTTCACGCCAAGCTTCCACGCGTCGACAAGGAGCGTATTAATCTCTTTCACACTCAAATCTGGTGGGATCATCAGGTTCAGAGATTGCGCCTGATCGATATAATCTTGACGAATCGCTGCCTGGTTAATGATTGACGACTGATTAATCTCCGCAAACGTCCGGAATACCTCTTTTTGGTCATCCGTTAAGGAGTCGAGGTGCTGCACAGACCCATCATGTGCCTTGATAGAATCCCATACATCTTTGGTGTTCTTGTTGAGGTCTTTGAGGAGCTCAATCAAGACTGGATTCTTGATCGTGACTTTCATCTTAGCAAGGTCCTTGACGTAACAGTTCGACCAGAGCGGCTCGATCGATTGGGAGACTTGCCCAAGGATAAACGCCGAGGAAGTGGTGGGAGCGATCGCGTTAAGCGTGACGTTGCGTCGGCCTACCCCTTCTAGATATTCCGGCTCACCAAATTTGGATGCAAGCTCCTCAGATGCCGCATACGATTTTTGCTGGATGAGCTTGAAGACTTCGACATTAAGTTTGGCTGTATCCCGAGTATCGAAGCCTAGCATTTTGCTCTGGAGGTACGAATGCCATCCCAAGACACCAAGGCCGAGCGCCCGTTGACGCTTGGCAAAATTGTAGGCACGCTCCATAAACTCAAAGGCCTTTTTCCCTTCCGGTGTGCCATTATCGCGGATGTTTTCGAGCTTTGTCAAAAATTCGGTCACTACCGAGTCGAGGAAGTAAACCATCGTTTCCACGGCGTCCGTGTCTTTCCACTCATCATAATGGAGAACATTCATGGAGGACAAAACGCATACAAATGACTCATCAGAGCTATCGGCAAGAGCGATTTCGGAGCACAGGTTGGAATGGGTAATTTTAGCTCCTCGCTCCTTGTAGACGTCGGGAGCTTTTTTGTTCATCGTGTCGGTGAACATGATGTAGGGGTAGCCAATCTCGCCACGACGCTGGATGACTTTGGCCCAGCGCTGACGCTTATCACTATCGCCATCAATCATCGCTTCCATGAACTCATCACTGACCGTGACCGCATGGGTGAGTTCTTGGATGGGCGCACCCTCCGTACCAATATCAAGAAACTCGATCGCATCGGGGTGATCCAGTGGGAGGTATGGAGAAAATCGACCACGACGCGTGGATCCTTGGGAGATATTATCCACAATCGACTCAAATAGTCGCATAAAATGGACGGCCCCAGGAGCTTCGCCGTTGTCCGTGATAGGGGCTCCACGGCCACGGATGTTGCCAAAGTATCCGCTTGTTCCACCCCCCATCTTGGACATTTCACCCACCTCAGCAGAGGTGGAAAGGATGCTCTCGATGTTATCGTCTATGTACGACCCAAAACAGGACACAGGAAGTCCACGCTTTTTGCCATAGTTCGCCCAGACAGGAGAAGAAAGCGAGTACCACCCTTTGCCCATATACTCATAAAACTTGTCGGCAAACCCGTCGATCCCAAGTAAAGTCTCTGCATGGTCAGCAATGGCGCGAATCCTGGTCAGTGCATCCTCCCCTTCACTTAAGTATCCTCTGCTAAGAAAGGTTTGGGTTTCTTCGGTGACCCAGTCAAATGGTTCGCGTGTGCTCATAATGCTGATGGGGGTTTAGGATTTATAGCTCTTTCTTGGGGGTTGTCGTGTTTTGCGTTGCAAGTTATCGTGTGTTGTGGTGCCGAGTGGGGTCCGACTCAGACTCCAATAGCAGGCTCCATTAGACAGAAGAGCCCAGCTGCATTTCTCCAGCTAGGCATGTTCTGCTCGGGGGCTATGCTGCTTAAAAGAGGTCGTCTTCGGTAACCGACTGCTGCCTCTTGGTATAATTGATACTTCGCTTGTTGAAGAAGTCAGTGTGCTTGGTGGCCACCGTTTCATCATCAAACCATTCGGTCTTGGCAAGGAGCTCTTCGTCGATCTCGAAGATGGGGTCGATACCAATTTCACCGAGAGAACGATTGAGTCTATGGCGGATAAACTCGAGCGTCTCCGCTTTGGACAAGAAGTCGAGGTCACCAGCTTCAAACATCCACTCCACGATATCACGCTCGGCATCCCACGCTTCTAGTGAGGCAATTTTGATATCTGTGATGAGGTTGTCTGTCCACCATCCCGGGTTCTCCTCTTTGATCGTATTGATCAGCTCAAAACCAAACTCTGCATGAATTTGCTCCTCTTTGGACGTTGCCTCCACAGCATTGGAGATCCCCTTGAGCGCATTTTTGAACTTATTGAAGCTCATAATGACCAAGAATTGGCTAAACAAGGAGATGTTTTCTACAAACATCGAGAATAGGATAATGCTCTCGAAGTACTCTTCATTGGGGACTTCGCGTGCCCCAGAAATCACACGCTCTAGGTACTTGATACGCTTACGAATCGCGGGCACTTCGATCAACTTTTCGAACTCACCATTGAGCCCCATAATGTTGATAAGGTGGGAATATGCATCGGCGTGACGAACTTCAGACTCGGCAAAGGTCGCACCAACATTGCCAACCTCCGGCTTGGGCATCTTTTTGTAGAGATCACCCCAGAACGTTTTGACGGCTATCTCAATTTGAGAGATGGCAAGCATCGCACGAGTGACGGTCTGTTGCTCTTTATCATTGAGCGTGACCTTCATGTCTTGAATGTCTGAGTTGTAATTGAACTCCGTATGCACCCAGTAGGAGTGACGGATCGCATCGACATACTCTGCAAGATTTGAGTACTCGAAAGGCTTTAGGTTGGTGCGCTTGCGGAAAATATCGGGCTTCTTTTTGCTACGATAGACGATATATGACTTCGCTGCCTCATTGGCGCGATGGTTCATTAACTCATCTTCGACTGTATTGTGGATCTCTTCAACGGTCGGGATTTTGGTTTCATCCTCAAGCACACGGCGAGCCACATCCTGGACAACTTCCTCAGCCACATCCATATCGACCTGGTCTACACTACGCATCGCCTTCAAGACTGCTTGTCTGATTTTGTCTTCTTCAAAGGGTCTCTTCTCACCCGTTTTTTTGATAACGTATTTACTCATAGTGCCTCGCCTCATGCAATTAAATCTCAAGTTTGTTTGGGGAGCAGAACGGATCCCGAAAGATTTGACGCTAGAACGCAGTGTGCACAGCCTCTTGATATTACCGTGATTTTTGGGCTAGATTTTAGCGTCGAAGCTCGATCTGATCACAGCAACTAAATTAGACGAGTGGACTGTTAGCGTCAACATAAAATTGGATTACTTTTCCACAAAATGCACAACTTGTCCACATCGAAAAATCTTTCGGTGGGGTGGCGTCGCCGTCTCAAACCTCCTTCTCTATGTGGATAACTTCCGAAAAAGGTCTTTATGGCACTCTAGAAGAGGTATTTATTGGCCTCCAACAGCTTAATCATTCCTTAACAGTCTCGTAACAATGGGGTTACGTGAGTTATCCACAGTCTGGTGCATGGATCTGGGTTACTTTTTCAGCACGAGGGTCCGGTTCTGCACATAGGGTTGACCGGTCGTTTACTCACAACCCGCTTGGGTACCTCGTCTTGTAAAGATCCTGCATCACTCGTGGGTCTTTTCCTTGAAGGATCATGCGATAGGGTCCAAACGTCAGCGTTACAGGGGTGGTATTACGCTCGGTGATCGCCTGTAATTCCTTGTCGATGACATAAAAAGCGAGACCTGTGAGCCCTTTGTCAGAATCATTGATATGGCTCCATTGTTTGGATGTTTGGATGGAGTCATGGACTAAGGTCAAAGGGTGACTCGTAAGCTCTTGTTTTGTCAGGGGTCGGTTTGCAGGGCGATGGTTTGCAAGAGCCTCCTCCACATTTACACCAGATATAATGACTACGAGTCGAGTCTTATAATCACCATACCCATCATAATAAGCCGTATGAATGGTCGCGTGAACGTCATCTGGAACGACCATGCCCGTGGTATCCTCTAGCTGAAGTGACGCCCCAAACTCATAGTCGGTTCGCCTCGATGCAGGATTATAGGAGGCCTCAAGATAGGCTTTGTCCGTACGTTCAAGATGAAACGCCACAAAAGCCGATTGGTCTTGGGTCAAGTCGAGCGTTGATTGCTGGGCAATTGCGGAGCTGAGTAGGCTACCCATTATGATTGTGGATACAATGAGTGTGTTGGTTGTTGTCCTTGCCTTGGTCGCCCCAGGCCATTCCACCTGCTGCCCCAAATGCAACGTCCCACGATAAAAGAAATACAAGCTTATGGCCATCACCGTGTGACTCACATCGAGGTGATTAAACCATGTATGCAGTCCGATTTCGGTGGTGTAGGTGATCGCTGCAATGGAGGTAAAACAGACCGATAGGGCCATAATACGACTGCCATGATTGCGCGTCTTCCACCAAGCATACGCGTGAAGAGGAAGTACAATGAGCCCTAGCCCATACGCTGAATGGACTTTGATATAGAAGAAGTTCAGCGTCGTGAAGGTAATCACCGCGAAAATGATCAGCTCAAGGATATTGGCCACCTCCAAAAATTTCGCAAACCGGAAGGGAATGAGTGGGTGGACATACATTATGGTAGCCCGTTCAATAGCCGAAACCGCCAACATCGAAATAAGCCATCCTGGCAACTTCCACTCAAGCCCTATAACATGTTGGAAAGCGTGACCAAGCAATCCGCCAAAGAAAGTGGCAATCCCCATCAGCAAAAAATACCCCCGCATGTAGGCATGCATCGCCCCTGCTTGATTCCACTGTCGCAACTTCCAAAATGCAAATAAGGCTACTGCTGTGATCCAAAAGTCGGTTAATGTGACCATCGGCTCCATGATGGTCACGCCAAACAACTCTATCGAGGGTTGTCCACTAGGTGAGTCCTCTTGAATGACTCGGAAAAAATCCATGGTTGGTAGCGGGCATTCTTGTTATCGCGGTAGTTTCATTGTGCAGGCTTCGTTGCGCGAGTAGTATTACTCTCCAGGCATCGCAGCAACACCAATCACGCCACATCCAAGGCGTGCACCTGCTGCTCCTGTGGGCTGTGACTCAAGATCATCTTCTCCGGCATGAACAATCAAGCCACGACCTATGATCATGGCCATATCCACAGCAGGATAGACGACATCAAACGAAGCGACACCTTCTGCTTTCGCCTCAATATTTCCGAGGTCTCCCATGTGGCTTTCCTCTGCCTTAGGTCCTGCATGATCGACAACGGCAGGATTATAATGCCCGCCTGCCGAGGTGCCATTCGCGGCGGAGCAATCACCATACTGATGGATATGGAATCCATGCAATCCAGGGCTAATGCCTGTAATCTCACCAGAGACTTGGACTCCCCCTTCAACAGCGTTGAAGTGAACGACGCCACTAGCGCTATTACCTTCTGTGGGATGCACGACAGCAATCAAGTGGGCAGGCGCTTCGCTAGACATGCTTGTTTGGGTGACTTCCTCTTCCATGGTAGAAGTTTCTGGGGCCATACAGGCAGAGAGAAAAAATAGTGGGGTTATTGCGTAAAAAAGAATGGATTTCATAGGATAAAAAGATCGGTTTGGATGAATATTATCTGAACGTAAGTCTACACGGATTTCGTTTGGATAACATGGCAAAACCAAAAAAATCAACGTTGGCGGCCTCTCTTAGCCCAGCTGACATCTCACGCATTATCGAGATGGCATGGGAGGATCGCACCCCTTTTGAAGCCATTGAGCATCAATATGGCTTGCCAGAAAAAGAGACGAAGGCGCTGATGAAGCAACAAATGACGCCCTCCAGCTACCGAATGTGGCGAGATCGAGTCAATACCCGCGCCACAAAACACCTCAAAAAACGTCCGTTCGAGGTGGGTCGATTCAAGTCGAAGAATCAGAAATAAGCCTGATGGCCTCAAGCTGAATCTGCAGCACGCGATAACGGCGAATTACCGGTTGAACCAATAGCTTAATTTCAAAAAAAATACATTCGTAGGCGCAGAGTCCAAAATATCATTTGTTCGATCCCAAACATTAAACGCAGCGATGTCTTCGAGTTGCGAATCTTTGGCATGCTGCCATACCACAAACAAAGCGGACCCTGGGCGATATTCCCAACGGTAAACAATATTGGCCTGCAACGATGAGTACGTAAAGTCAGGGACGTCAAAGTTGAACGATGGCGCTTCCCCTTGCCCATCAGCATCGACTGTGAACGTATTTGCTTTTCGCGATACTGTCCCAATTTCGGTGCCATACTCATCAAACTCGAAGCTATTGGGCTTTGCAAAGGCTTTGAACCGATCGTATGACCCTGTGGTTGAATAAAATCGCATGAAACTTTGGAGGGTCATGGTTGGAGAGAACGTCCAATTAAGGCGCATGGTCGTTTCGAAATTCTCTCGCTCAAGGTCCGCAAAAATATATCGACGTCCGAATGTACTGATAGCGGTTGGATCAGCGTATTCGTCTACATACTGTCGATTGTTCTGGTTGAATCCATACACTGGCGACACGAAGAAACTCAATGCTTGGGTAGGCCTCCACTCCAGACCGAGGTCAAAGCCATAGCCGACAGCGCCAAGCTCATCACGTTTAAATTCGCCTTGAATCCTTCCTGAAAGCTCTTTGTCATCATTGGAACTCAATGAAAGATTAATGCTAAAACGAGCCGGACTCTCAGCAACGGGTCCGCCACGTGTGAGTCGTACATCAGCACCACGAGTACTGATAGAGGCACCCTGGTTTATCCGCCACAAATTGCTAAACTGAGTATTGGTGGAAATGCTAAGATAGAGGCTCTCCAAATCATTATCGACCGTCCATTCAAAACCAATCAAGTTAGAAAAGGTCAGCTCATCGATGCCTGGTATGTCTCGATTTTGAAAACGACTGTAGAGTCGAAACAACTTGACACCTGCCTGCTTTTGAAAACCAAGGTCGTTGATTTCATACCCTGACGTAGTATGAAGAAATGTTGCCGATCCAGTAAAGACATCGCCACCCCCTTTTTGAATCGATACGTCCAAGTGACTACCTGTTAATGAGTTCTTGGATGGATCAAGCGGCTTTTCTGTGTGATCCGGACGCTGATAATATCGTGTAGAGGACTCCTGGAGATCGAGAATCGCAGCCTCACTTCCTTGGACATGACTCAAAGAGTAAACACCACTCACCGTATAATCACGTGAACCTAGATTGGACTCAAAGTCGACGCCGTTGACAATAGCTGATCGATTGAGATCATCATCAAAATAGGTTCCCTCAATATCACGCTGAACGATGCTTGTATACGTCCCGGCAATGAGATCGATGTTCTTAAACTCTTGCTTGAAACGGAGGACGCCAAATTGACTTAAAGGGTTCGCTCGAAACGTGTCAATTTGACCATTTCCCAGCTCCGCCTCTCCGTTTACAATGGGGGTAAACGCGTACAATGCGCCCACATTGAGACCGTTTGACAAACGCCCACTTAGTTTGGTGGCCGTCCCAATGTTGGTCTGACGTGGCACATCCTCATAGGCTGCGTCAAGTCCCGCATCACCCGCATTTGCAACGGGTGAACTACCTATGCGACGACTGTAAAATCCACGTGGATCACCATATGTCGTGAACTTTTTGGAGCTACCAAACTGAAAGATGTCACTCCCTTCGAGGAAAAACGGTCGGCGCTCTTTAAAGAAGAGCTGATTGTCGGTAAGATTCACCTGTGTGGGATCGGCTTCGACTTGTCCAAAATCTGGATTCACAGTGGCTGAGAGTGTCAACCCATTGCCAAATGTATTGCGTAAGTCAACCCCGAATCGGGTTGAGGGGTCTGTCGATTGATAAAACGGATCTCCTGGATTGTTGGGAGCGCGATAGAGCTCTTGGCTGACATACGGAAGGACCTCCAATGATTGTGTCTTGGGCAAGGGTCCTATGTTTTGGAGGATGGCTGATTGGGAGGTAAGCGCATCAAGGTCGGGCGAGACAGGATCCCACGCACTGTACTCACGATAGCGTCCTAACTCCCGGAAAAAATTGATTCCCCAGGTGTGATTTTCTAACTCTGCATCATAACGAAGTTGACTCAAGGGAATTTTGAATTCGGCCGTCCAACCATCATCATTGATTTGGGCCGCACCTTCCCAGACTGCATCCCAAAGATTATCTTCCTCCGTATTCTTAAAATATTTGGTATCTCGCAGTACGCCTCTAGGGTTAATACCAAAGGCAAAGGCTGTAAGCCCATCCATGTTGGAGTCAATAAAGAGCCAAACCCAATCGCTTGTCACCCCGTTTTCATCTCGCCGAATTAAGGGCGCACTCATTTGAGAGGGGTCTGTTTCGTAGGCACGATAGGCTGCGAAGACATATCCATTCCGGATAAACAATTGAGTCTCTGTTTTTTCGCTAGGGTCTGCTCCTTTTTGAGGTCTGATTTGGTTGAAACCTGTGTAGCGTGGTAACTCACTCCATGCGTCTTCATCCAGTTGACCATCAATGCGAATGTCTTGGTCACTGGTTGGTTTTTGTAGCTCCAAAGTCAATGAACGATCATAAATGTCTTCGGTTGGGCCAAAGAAAGTCGAAGCGTCATATGTGGTATCGTACTGCGCCAAGGCCATTAACGGGAAAAACAAGATCGCAGCTACTGCAAGAGTGGCGAACGCAAAAAGTTTGCTGTGCGATGGAAGACTGCGTACTGAATTCATAGGGAAAACTACATTATATGATGCCATGCTCACGTGAATGCGCGGTGAATGTTACACTAAAACTGCCCTTTGTTACACTTACAAGTCGCAGAAATAACCAAGCTGCGTCCACATTTGTTTGTTCATTGTCGAGGCTACAACAAAAAAAAGCCCAGCGAGGTTCAATCGCTAGGCTTTGCGTTTTCATTATCAATCGTGGTTATGTTTCATTACAGATGGTCCATTACTTAACAACGTGGATTTATGTCTGTGTTCTGAGGTACTTAATGCCCAAAAACTTGGAGAGATAATGAAACTACAATCATGAACAAGATTGGAGTAGAAATCGTAATTTAGAAAGCGCATCTGAAGATGGTTTTTAACCACATACAATGATTACTCGACTGTTCCATTTTTACCCTAACGGTCTCTTGCTTCTCTTAAGCGTTTGCCTATTCGTCGTGGGGTGTAAATCCTCTGAGTATACTGCATATGCCTATGATCCAGTTGGAGCTACACTAACAGAAGATAAGTCTTTGGATACGTATCACCGAAGGAGTGTCGTTTTTTTAGAAGATGGAGTTTGGTTTACGAATGAATTTTCAGGAGCGCGACTCAATGATGTAGTTAGGTTAGCGCCCTATGAGTACGAGATTCTAATTGCCGCTGAAAATACACCTATTAATAATAGTGCGTGGTATGGGTTTGTAGTGGGTCGTGGCAACCTGTCGGGTTTGGATGATGTACCAGTCATTAGCAGGCATACAGAGGATAGCATAGGTGACGTGGCCGATAGCCTAGACATATTAATAAGGTTAAAGTATCAAGGTGGGGGGCATCGTTATCAGCCAAATATTGCGGAACGTGTGGAGTCGGAATCGGGCGCAACCGAGGGCGCAGATGCGCTTGCAACCGAGAATGCAACCTATATTGTTCGTCAATTAGACTCGCTCCAAACCAGTAATATTTGGCACCCCTCTTCAAATAATCCTGGTTTAGAAATGAGGGTTTCGTTATCACAAGACCCCGTGTTAATTACGGCCCAACGACTTGAGACTTCAACGGTGCTCCAAGACACCCTCAAAGCTTGGCAAAACCACTATCCTTCCGTTGACATTGACACCGCAGGGTTATCCACAGAAGGACGCCCCTTGTTTGGCCTCACCATTAGTCAAGACCCTACAGTCAAACGCCCAACCCTTATGGTGATTGGTCGCCAACATCCTCCTGAGGTACCAGGTTATGAGGTGATGAGAGCGTTTCTACGCCGTCTTGCAGCGGATGACTCACTGGCCGACACATTTAGAGAGTCTTTTCATGTAGTCGCAATGCCTATGGCTAATCCGGATGGGGTTGATCGAGGCCATTGGCGACACAATGCTCGCGGGGTCGATCTAAATAGGGATTGGGTTCATTTTAACCAACAAGAAACCCAGGTGGCACGACGTTATTTTGAGGAAAAAGCCGCAACTCTTGGGCAGCCTGTATACGCCATTGATTTTCACTCAACTCAAATCCACGTGATGTATTCTATTGATGCGTCCATACCGTTGGAGGGTCCTGCTATCTCGACACCCTGGTTCGAGCACTTGTTGGACCCAAGCACTGGATACCCTTTTGAGGTTGTCATCGAGCCCTATGATACATCTGGACCTATAGCCAAAAACTGGTTTTGGCGAGCCTTTGGAATTGACGCGCTAACGTATGAAGTGAGTGATCTATCCACGCCGGCACAAAATGACAAGGCAGGCAAGATCGCAGCGGAATCCCTGATGAAAACACTTGTGGAGACCCTTGATTAAGGCTCAGAATTAACGCCATCGACCAAACCAACCCCATGACAACACCTTCGACCACACCCCTAACATTACCCAGACCCTTCGCACGTTGCATTGCCATACTCGCCGTTTTCATCTTATCGAGTTGCGTCAGCGAGCCAACCGAGTCTTTTAGAGACCTAAGCGTAACACTGACAGATCACCGAGGTCAAACGGTGACATTTCCAGATGATTACCTTGGCTCACCAATGATTATTGGGTATGTGTATACCAACTGTCCAGATATTTGTTCGCTCATTACCGCGAATGTGAACCAAATTGAGGGACTTGTGAGAGAGTCAAATCCAGACCTGGCTGAGCAGTCCTCTACGGATCAGCCTTCATATATCCTTATGACCTTTGATCCAGCACGCGATACGCCTGAGCAAATGGCAAAGTATGCAGCCAGTTTTAACATGGCCGACGAGCCTTTCCATTTTTTAACTGGGGATTCTACGGCCATTCAGACAGTCATGGAGCGAATGAGGGTGCGCACGAGCGTGAGCTATGATACCGTGAACGCAAGTGGACAACGGGTCTACTTTTTGAGTCATTCTGACAAAATCTATCTTCTCGATGAGGATGCCTCACTTGTATATGAGTATGGTGGAAGCATGACTACACCCACGATGATGGCAAACGATCTTTCCAATGAGCTGTAATTCTCTGAACACAGCCTCATCGACTCTCAACCTAAAGCCCCTTCCTCATGAAATTTTTCACCACCAAAGCCTTTTTTGCCCTCTTTTTTAGCGCAGTTGTCTTGTTGAGCGCTTGTCAGCCAAGTGATTCTGAGATGAACAAAAATCCTAAGATGGCTCCTTCCACTCCTGAGGTTGCCGAGCTTACAGCCACCATCACGGATGATGCCTTTGTAGTCGATGGTGCTTGGGCTCGTGTTGGGATGCAAGGCGGCATGAGTGCAGCCTATTTTACCATTTCCAATGGGCTAGATCAGGATGATGTTTTGCTGGGCGCTACATCTTCTGTTGCTCAGGCCACTGAAGTACACGAAACCTATGATGCCGGCGAGGGAATGATGGGGATGCGTGAGCGTGAGTCGTTGCCGATTGCTGCAAATTCACTCACCGAATTCAGACAGGGAGGGCTTCATGTGATGTTCTTGCGGTTGACCGAAGAACTCAGCGAGGGGGACGAGGTTCAATTCACCCTAGAATTTGAAAACGCAGGGGATGTCACTGTGACTGCCCCAGTTCGGATGCGGTAGATTGGCCCGTTTGGCGAATGCCCCATGCGACACCAATGGTGGACAAGAGTACCAACGAGGTTGCCACAAAAGCTGATTCGGGGATCCAGCCATAAAAGAGCCCGCCCCAAGTGGGCCCAAGCATGCGGCCAA
>DDIC01000041.1 GCA_002338335.1 Bacteroidetes bacterium UBA1860 | reverse complement strand
AAACCAGCATTCGCCGACGCATATTGCTCTTCCAGAATCTCTTTGGAGGCCGACTCACCCCCCTCCAGATCAAATTCCCATTGCACGAGCTCCTGATAAAGCGACGACCAATCATGCCAGGTACTCGCCTCGTCCATTTTTAATCCTAACTGTTGAAATTGCTGTAGATACCGTTGTGTCGTTTTCTCTGACTGGATTTCATCCACCTGCAATAACCGTTTCAACGTGATCACAAGTTGGGCTGGGTTCACCGGTTTAATGAGGTAATCTGATATAAACCGCCCAATCGCATCCTCCATGATGGATTCCTCCTCACTTTTGGTAATCATTACCACGGGGAGCTGAGGCTGGAGTTGCTTGATTTTTTCTAATGTTGTGAGCCCATCCATGCCCGGCATCTGCTCATCCAAAAACACCACATCCACCACGTGCTCTCCAAGCATGTCAAGTGCATCGGCACCGTTGGTGGATGATAGCACCGTCATGCCGCGCTGCTCTAGAAAAAGTATGGGTGCTTTGAGCTGCTCGATCTCGTCATCAATCCATAAAATGGTTCCTTTCATGCTCATGAACTTGTGTCGATGGAGTCTGGTTTTGGTGGCTCTGTCTTAGGTATAACTTTGTTCTTCAAATCTACTGAATCACGCACAAAGAGGAACGGTCTCATTTTCTGCAATGACTTTGGACCGATGCCTTTCACCTCTATCAACTGTTCTAAAGAATCAAAAGGGCCATTTTGCATGCGCCAATCCATAATTTTTTGCGCTGTAGAGGGCCCAATTCCTTTGATTTGTTGGAGTTCGGATGCAGTGGCGCGGTTCAGATTCAGAAACACGGAATCCGAGCCCGTTTCTTCTGCATCCTGAGGGTAGGCCTCGATTCCCGAGACTGGCGTGATTTTTCGTGAATCCCCAAGAGATCCATACCACTGCATCCGCTGATTGTGTTCCTGAATATGAGAGGCAAACAATCGCTCAAATTCATCCTTTTCACGAGCATAATCTTGCTTCCACATCCCCTCTGGATGCTTAATCCAAGCTTGCGCAGACCACGCTCCCACGCTAATCCCCATCATGATCACAAGCCAAACACGCTCAGCATGAGGCACATGCCAATGATCTAGAAGGAAGAATAGTTTACGGCGCATTTTTTTCATAGTGACATTTTTCATAATGACATCGGGAGGAATTGTAATGGGTGTTATAAATCTTAACATGCATTGACCCCCATTAAGAGCCTCTAAATGTCAGTTCCTTACAAATAGGATGAAATTTTGACCTTGGACAAATCTTCTGTAACGTCCGGATACATTAAGTTTATGTTAAGATTCACTCTTTCACTTGCACAACTATGAATACCCTTTTCAAAACACTGGCATTTCTATGTCTTGGATTTGTGTCAACTGACGCCTTTGGTCAGTTCACAGTTTCGGGGACCCTTAGCGATGCCGCCACAAGCGAACCCTTATTTGGGGTTTCCGTATTTGAAGCAACTACTGAAACAGGAACCTCGACCAACCTCAATGGGGAATACGAACTAACACTTCCGGCCGGAGACTACACGCTACGATTTTCTAGTATTGGATATGTAACATCGACCGTTGATGTCACTGGCAGTAATGGCGAAAATGTTGAGCTCAACGTCTCCTTGCAATCTAGTGTCGCCAACCTTGAAGAGTTGGTCGTAACAGGACTGGCAAGTTCTGTGAAGCGATCCAACCTAGCAAATGCGATTACAACTGTAAATGCTGAACAGCTGGTTGAGAAAGCTCCAATGCAAACCTTAGACGGTGCCTTTAAGGGTAAAATTCCTGGTGTGTCTATTCGTTCACAAAGTGGAGCACCCGGTGGAGGTGTGAATGTTCAAATGCGTGGAATAAGCACGCTAGGAGCCGGGACCTCTCAACCGCTCTACATAATTGATGGAGTTTATGTCAATAATGATGCTATCTCGAATGCACGATTTCTGACAACAGGTGCGAATAGCAGTCAAGAAGATAACTCCGCAAACCGACTTGCTGATATTAACCCCGAAGACATCCAAAGTATTGAAGTGTTAAAAGGGCCTTCCGCTGCTGCTATTTATGGACAACGGGCCAATGCTGGGGTAGTGATTATCACGACAAAGCGAGGTCAATCTGGTGAGTCCAGAGTCTCTTTTTCACAAGATGTTGGGTTCAACAGCGCTTTGAACCTCATCGGTGTGGCTGAATGGAATGAGCAAAAAATCGATGATTACACTTCCGTTTTGGGGGGTGATGCGGCAGCTGAGAAAGCGGCCTACAATGCTGCTAGAAGTAGTGGTCGTATTTATGACTATGAAGAGATTTTGTACGGAAACCGTGGTCTCATAAATCAAACGAGTCTAAGTGTTTCTGGTGGCAGTGGCAGAACAAGCTTCTATTTATCTGGAACACACCGAACCGAAGATGGAATTATCCAAAACACAGGTTTTGACCGAAGCTCTTTGCGACTCAATGTCGATCATAGACTCTCAAATACGTTTAGGCTATCATCTCGATCTAGTTATACTTTCACAGATAACGAAAGAGGTTTCACTGGGAACCAGAACGGAACTGGTGGATCCATTGGGTATGCGCTAGCCTACACGCCAACCTATGCTCAGCTTTATCCTGATGCACAAGGCAATTACCCAAATAATCCATACTTCAGTGATAATATGCTCTCCATTGTGGATAATGCGGTGAATGAGCAGAAAGTACAGCGCCTCATCCAAGGTATTCAAGTACGAGCTGACGTATACCAAACAGACAATACCTCCGTATCCCTATCCTTAGATGGAGGAATTGACTATTTGACATTCGAGTCTATGGTTTGGATGCCCACATACCTACAGAATCAGAGAAGTTCATCCAATCCTGGTGACGTTGTACATACTCTAGAAGACAATTTTAATGCAAACTTCCAGGCAACGGCCAGCATTAATACGTCAATTAATCTTGGTGAACAAAGCATCAGTTCAGCAACTCAGTTTGGATTTTCTCGATTTGATCAGTTGCAAAACAGGAGCGTGGTCCGAGGACAAGGAATGGTCGCAGGGCAAACAGGGATCGCAAATGCAACCATTCAATCGGTGATTTCACAATCCATTGTCGATGTGGTGGATTTGAGTTGGTTTGGTCAACAAGAGTTTAATTGGTCTGATAAAGTGATTGCGACTTTTGGGGGGCGATATGATCGATCTTCCTTGAACGCGGCACAAGACACCTATTACTTTTATCCTAAAGCCTCATTAGCTGTGAACCTTTTAAATTTTGAGGGCTTATCCTCTGATTTATTCAGTCAAATTAAGCCTCGTGTGGCATACGGTGAAACAGGTGGTCTTCCCAATTTTGGCGCCACATTTAGGTCTTTATCTGGAGGAAATATTGGTGGATTCCTAGCTACTTATGCCAGTACGCGAAGTATTGATCCAAACCTCAAGCCAGAACGTGCGAGAGAATTGGAGTTCGGGCTGGATGTAGCCTTACTTGATAATCGAGTATCGCTTGAAGCTACATACTACAAGAAAGAAGTTGAGGACCTGATTTTGGATGAACAAGTGCCTATTTCTTCGGGTATTAGTGTGATTGCTACCAATGCCGCTGATCTTGAGAATACAGGAGTAGAGCTCGCGTTAAATATGATTCCCGTTCAAAAGAAAAATTTTGGGTGGAACACCACGCTACTCTATTGGTCCAATAGCTCTGAAATTACGCGACTAGGGATTGGCGGATTCTCTACTGGAGGGTTTGGAACCTCTCTCGGGAATTACTTGATCCAAGAGGGTTTCTCACCTTCTACAATTGTTGGGCTCCCAGCAGTGAGTGACCCATCACTTTATACTATCTATGGTGATGCTCAGC
>DDIC01000076.1:12455-13136 GCA_002338335.1 Bacteroidetes bacterium UBA1860 | reverse complement strand
AGTATTCAAGTTCATTAAGAAGTCAGGTGTTCTGGTGAAATAGAAATCTGTACCCGCATGAGCCCATTGACCGAAAGAAAATTGGAAAAATGCATCAACACTTAACCCTTTATACGACACCGTTGATCCAAAACCACCCACGAACTCAGCATGACCATCCTTGTAATCAATAGCGTCTTCAGACGATTCAGGCTGGTATGTAATGTTGCCATTTATATCATACCACATTGGACGTCCATCAGCTGGATTAACCCCTGCCCAAACTGGGACTTGAATTAAGCCCATAGGCTCACCGATTTGTAGTGAGGAAAATTGCGATCCTTCAGAGATGGGTTCCCCATCAGGTAACTCCAATATTTCATTTGCGCTTAAAGCAAAATTAAACCTTGTAGACCAAGCAAAGTCACTAGTAGCGACGTTAATGGAGTTAAATTCTGCTTCAAATCCACGGTTTTCAACTTTTCCAATGTTTTCTGTAACACTTCCAAACCCACTATCCAAAGGAAGCGGTCGCGCAAACAACAGATCAGAATTTTGCTTTTTGTAGACATCGAAAGTACCGAAGATGCGTCCGTTCAGTAATTCGTAGTCGAGTCCAACATTAATCTCGGAAGCTTGCTCCCAACCAAGAAGCCCGTTTGCAAGCTGGTTTGGTGTTATACCTGAAACACCTCTGTACGA
>DDIC01000076.1:4860-12173 GCA_002338335.1 Bacteroidetes bacterium UBA1860 | reverse complement strand
TTTGCAAGCTGGTTTGGTGTTATCCCTGAAACACCTCTGTACGAGCCAGCCACGGAGAACAATCCTCTTGAGGCGTAATTACCGATAGCTGAGTTTCCGGTAATACCGTAACCGACACGAACTTTAAGATCATCAACGAATTCAACATTAAAGAAATCTTCCTCTGCAATCCTCCATGCACCGGAAATGGATGGGAAGAATCCCCAACGATTATCAGCACCAAATCGTGAGGAACCGTCATATCGTCCTGTGAAGGTTATGAAATATTTCTCGTCATAGTTGTATTTCGCATTGAAGAAATACCCACCTGCACGAAACTCATTGTTGATACCAAAAGCACTTACAGGTTCAGCGGTTGCACTTAGGACGGTGAAGAAATTTCCAGTTAAACCATCACCACGTGTACCATAGGATTGAGAATAATCGCGGCGGTACCCAACACCAATAAGTCCTGAGACATTGTGAACTTCATCAAAAGTCTGCTGTGCATTAACCACTAGATTCGTGTTGAGGTTGTACACATTTCTGTTGACATAAGATATGTATCCACCTTGCGTGGGAGCAGCGATTGGAGAGCGGTATTGTTCGTCTTGGGTGTTTCTGTAATCTACACCCACAAGACCTGTAACACTCATCCAATCAAATGGGTTGTAATTAAGACTAACGCGTCCAGTTAGAAAGCCGACAGTAACATTACGATCAACCTCATCCCTAACCACCGCTGGATTGAAAGGTAAACCAAAACGTGTGTCTGTATTGTAGGATCCATCAGCGTTAAGTGGATAGCTCATTGGAGCTTCAAACATTGCCTGGGATGGTGGGCAGTTAATAAAGTTACCATCCTGACAGACTCCGAATTGAGTAGATTGAGCAACGTTTAGAGCAATCGATGCATTTACCTTTTCACCAATTTGTTGATCCACGTTTGTACGAAGGCTCAATCTAGTAAAGTCAGATCCAAAAGCAGTTCCCTCTGTATCTTCGTACCCAGTTGAGATATAAAATACAGTCCCTGCATTTCCACCGCTCATTGAGAGATTGTACTTCTGAGTAATACCTTCAGTAAAGATGAAATCTTGCCAGTTTGTATTGGCGAGCTGAGTACCGTCAGAATTTGGATCTGCTCCAAAAAAGCTTAGAAAGAAATTCTGGTATGCTTCTATGTCACCTGAAAGATCCGCAGTTCTTACATCTCTGACACCACGATTGAATGCACGGGCTTCTGCCATGTATTGGACATATTCATCTGAAGTAATGTAGTCAACGTCATTGCCAATATTTCTTACACCACGCTCAATATTGGCATCAATCTGAACAGATCCAGCACGACCTTTCTTTGTCGTGATAAGCACTACACCATTAGCCGCCACTGCCCCATAGATTGCAGCTGCTGCTGCATCTTTTAATATTTCAATAGACTCAATATCATTCGGATTTATGGAGTTCAATGGAGTTGTTGATGTATTACTAGATTGCTGCGCAAATGATATCTGTACACCATCCACAATATAAAGTGGTTGACTAGGTGCATTAATTGACCCATTTCCACGAATATTGACCTTAAACGCACCTCCAGGATTACCTGAAGTAGTAGTGACTGTTACTCCAGCAGCTCTACCCTGAAGAAGTGCTTCTGTACTTTGGAGTGAGACGCCCTCTATGTCTTGAGTTCGGACAGATGAGATCGCACCTGTTATCTCGCGCTTTGGGGTACTGCCAAAACCAGTTACAACTACATCTTCAAGCGAAGTTTGGTCAGGTTGCAATGTTACATCAATCACCTCAAGAGAAGCATCCACGGTTAAAGTTTGATCGTACGTAACGTATCCAATAGAACTTATGCGAAGTGTGTATTCGCCATATGGAACATCATTAATAGTATAGTTACCGTCAAAGTCTGTCGCGTCACCTTTGAGAAGCTCTACGATAAAGACGTTGGCTTGAGGGACTCCAGCCCCGGATTCTACATCTGTAACTGTACCTCTGATGGTGGATGATTGACCTACTGCAAATCCAGTAAGCACAAACATGGCACAAGTTAATAAAGTAAATTTTTTCATTTGATAGAGAGTTTGGTTGTTTCTTTGTGAGACTGATGCAGTTATCTAATAATGCATCATTCCTGATATTAAGTTATTGTAATCAATTGTCAAAACAATAATTCTCAATTCTAGACGTTATAAGAGGCTAGTCTTTAATATATTACTCCTGGAAGGCATAACAAAACGCTTTTTAGTCAACAATATTTTTTCATTCACTAAGGAGAATTGGATAGCATGTTAACTAATTATTGGATCGCATGTTAACTAATTATTATTGGGGGATGCAAAATATTTGTGACAAAAAAACCCCTATTTAGACGCTATAAACGAAAGGTTTGCACCGTGTAGCTCAAAACTGTTTGCCCATTATGGCTTGCAGGCCGAAAAGCCCATTCTGATAAGGCTGCATCAATCTTGTCCTGTAATTGTTTGATAATAATAGCCTTATCCACTACATATGGAAGGGATTCAGAAAGGATTTCTGAGTGACGCACTTCACCACGAAGCCCAATGAGCATACGAACTTGCACCCTCTCCCCACGCCAAATATCTGGGAGTCCCATGGCGTCAAATGTAGGCTCTACAATCGTTAGAACTCTAATGGGTGTATCCGGTCGAAGCACGACTCGCCCCTGAAAGTCTGTTGGAGCTACATTTATCCCCTGCAAATCAACCGTCATACTCTCTTCGAGGTCAACTTCATCTATTTGGAATAACACGCTAGGCTTAGCCGGCGCATTGGGCACCACGGACTGCTGAGAAACAATGGGAATGGGCAGGTCCTCAAACACGACTGTAATCGACTCATCGATCCCCTTTTCTTGGCTGAAACTGGGATCTGTATTATAGAGAGGAGAATGGATTAGCACGAGCGTCACCAATAATATGGCGCTCAAGGAGCCTAATAGACGTGGCCAATAGACACGACGCTGGTGATTTGTGCGGTTAGCAGTCCACACTAGATTCTTTTGAGGCGAGGCTTTGTTTGCTTTTACGTGCGCTCATTTGTGGCCGCTCTTTGATTCGTTGATAGACTCTTGGAAGGATTTCAAGCTTTTGGCTCAGGGTTAAGTGCGCCCGATGAGAAAACACATCATACTCGTTCTGCTCAATTTTATCCAAGATGCGGCTATAGTTTTCTAATGCAAGGCAAACCGGAAGACGACTATCGGCTCTTAGCATAGAAATGCCCTTTTTAGCGCTGTCGTAATAGGAACGCGCCCGATTAATCTGAAATTGCATTAACGCCTGGAATTCTGGTGAACGCTGGTGAGCAAATAGTGCCTCTTCTGTCACCCCAAATTGCTCCAGCTCATCCGCAGGAAGATAAATTCGGCCTTTTTCTAGATCCTCCCCAACGTCTCGCAAAATGTTGGTGAGCTGCATAGCAATTCCTAGGTCGACTGCATGCGTTAATGCCTCAGGTGAATCGTAGCCAAACACCTCTGAGGTCATGAGCCCAACTACAGATGCTACTTTGTAGGAGTAATCATACATCTCCTGAAAGGTTTGAATTCGATCGATCGTCAAATCTTGTCCGACCCCTTTCATGAGTAGTAATGGGTAATCCTTCGCAATCTTAAACCGTTGCAAGGTGTCAGCAAAAGCTTTGAGAATAGGATGATCGGACGCTCCTGTTTGATAGGCCTGATGGAGATCCTGCTCAAAGGCCTCTAATTTTGGCTCAAGAGAATGAAGCTCAAGGGTGGATTGATCCGCACAATCCTCGGCTTCGTCTACCAGGTCATCTACGTAACGGCACAAGGCATAAATAGCAAAAATGCTTCTTTGCTTGTGATTGGGAAGGAATCGGGTGGATAAATAGAACGTCTTCGCATGCTCGCGAGTAATGGCACGACAGAGCCTGTAGGATTCTTGCAGGTCCGGGTCATCAACCTCAGAAATAACTGCTCGATGAATCGAGGTCATTTCATACAGAGGACGCATTATCTCGTATGGAAGACGGAGTAAATTAGTCACGCTAGTATATCTTTATGCATTACCAACGTACACATTCTTAAAGAATGTTCCAGGAATGAATCATTTTTAGTGTTGATTGCGTAATTTTCCATCATGGCGACTCAACCCCGATCAAAGAAAACAACCATTTACGCCGTTGCAAAAGAAGCAGGCGTTGCGATATCGACTGTCTCTCGTGTGATGAATGGATCGGATAATGTCTCTGAGAGGACTCGCGAGCGAGTGGAACGAGCCATTGAGGATTTAAATTTTCGTCCCCAAACAAGCGCAAGGCGTTTAGCAAGCCAGCAACCTCAAATGATTGCGGTTGCGGTACCTTCATTTACGACTCCGTTCTACAACGAGATTTTAAAAGGGATCAAAAACGAAATGTCCAATTATGAATTGGACATCATGCTCTACAATACGGGATCAAAAGACCCAGAATCTGCCGGGGAAAATTTCTTTGATCGAGGGACAGCCGATGCGGTACTGATGATCTCGATTCCCCTCTCAGATGCCCTACATGCACAAGTTACAAGCTCTGGAATTCCAACCGTTTTGGTGGGTACCAAACACCCCGATTATTCCTACTTCTATCTTGATAATTACCGCGGTGGACGGCTGGCTGCAAGGCATTTCGCTGAGCGTGGGTACACTCGTCCTGGAATGATTGTGCCCAAAACCCCCTCAAGAGCGGCAGAGGAGCGCATGAGAGGATTTATTGATGAAATTCACGAAGCAAATCTTTCCATCACACCGTCCTACATCGTCAGTGGTCTAAGCACAAAGCATGCTGGATTCACAGAAGAGAATGGCTACGAAGCCGCTGAGAAAATCATCGGACTCATGACGGGTGGTGATCCAGGCCCTGATGGTGTATTTTGTACAAGCGATACTCAGGCTTTGGGAGCCATTCATGCCTTTCGACGTGCTGGGGTGGATATTCCCGGAGAAATTGGACTCATAGGCTACGATAATCTCAAGCTTACCAAATATTTGGATCTCACTACGATAGATCAACACATGGTCTCCATTGGAGAACAAGCGACCCGTCAGCTCATGAAAGAGCTCAGTGAGCCCAACGTGGAGAAGGTACAAGTTGTGGAAGAACCGGAAGTGATTGAGCGTTCGTCGACACGATACCAATAAATGTGAAGGTTGATGGCTCATTCCTCCCCTATCCTAACAGCAACATCTTTGAAAACAGCAGACCCCTCGGTACGTATCACGTCCGTTGCGGGCTGGCCAGCTCCCTATCATGGGAAAGTTCGGGATGTCTACACACTGAATGAGAAAACGCTGGCCATTGTGGTCACGGACCGAATTTCGGCGTTTGATCATATAATGATTCAGCCTATTCCATACAAAGGACAAATCCTTAACCGATTGGCTGCCTTTGGGTTTGAACAAGTGAAGGACCTAATTCCTACGTTTGTTGAATCGGTACCCCATGCCAACGTAATGATTGGGAAACGGTGCGACCCCATACCTATTGAAGTGGTCATGCGTGGCACATTAACCGGTCATGCATGGAGGGTGTATCGTGATGGAGGTCGTGAATTGTGTGGTGTGACGCTGCCAGAAGGAATGCAAGAACATCAACGGTTTGAAAGTCCCATTTTGACACCCGCGACCAAGGCGGTGGAAGGGCATGATGAGGATATTTCTGAGGCGGAGATCTTAACTCAAGGCATTGTAGACCCAACCCTGTGGGAAAATATTCGTGAGACGGCCTTTCGTTTGTTTACTCGCGGTCAAGAGGTTGCAGCCAAACAGGGCTTACTGTTGGCAGATACCAAGTATGAATTTGGGCTTTTTGAGGGGGAATTAACGCTCATTGATGAGATTCATACAACCGATTCTTCTAGGTTTTTCTATCTCGATGGATATGAAACAAGACAGGCTAATGGGGATGGGCAAACGCAGCTATCGAAGGAATTTCTTAGGGAATGGCTTATGGAGCATGGGTTCCAGGGCCTTGAAGGACAATCGTTACCTGATTTACCTGATGAGTTTCGTATGCATGTTTTTGAACGCTACGCGGAGGTGTTTGAACGTATGACTGGCATGAGTTTTGAGCCTGAGTCCACCGAAGGTCTTAATGAACGGCTTGCAGAACTCTTTTCTGAGGTTGTGTAGGGATGGCAGTTTCGCAGGTTGCGATGGTGATATGCACGAGCACTAAAACGGTGCTACTGGGCCGCCGGAAGGCATAATAGTCAACTCATCCACGGATGTTTGTGGAGACAGGCAAGCTATTGTGTGAATCGTTTGGGCCACATCCCATGGATTGATCAACTTGGCTGGATCCATATCAGAGGATGCCCATGAGGTTGAGTAGGTTTGGCCTAAATGAATCGACGTTACTGGGATGGGTTCTTGTCGCAATTCTTCTCTCAAGGATCGCAAGTATCCTAGCAATGCGTGTTTGGACGATGCATAAGCCCCGCTATCACCTAGACCCACAGTGGCCGCAATTGAGTCTATCGCAATGATGCGATTTTGTTGATGTGTTTTTAGACTTGGCAAAAAAGATTTGACTAGGTTAACACATGTGAAGAGGTTCACGTCAAACTGCTGCTGATATTCCTCTCTTGTGGTATTTTCAAGCGTCTTGAAGAGAAAACTTCCCGCGACAGACACAAGAATCGAGGGTGATGCAAACGGCTCGGAAAACGTTGTCGGTTGAATTGGATCTACAGCGAGATCATGAGACAAAATTTCAATACGCGATTGCGCATCCGGCTCACACAACGCTCGAGTCTCTTCCAACTTGTCTTGATTGCGAGCGACCAAAAGCAACGAGGCATCACTACGAGAAAACCACTGAGCGATCACCCGCCCTATCCCTTGGCTTGCGCCACTTATGACGATTGTTTTTCCCGCCAGAGTGCCTGCGATCTCGGGCCTAAAGGATGAATATGAGTCAGGGAACGTCAAGATACTTATGGGTTTGGAGGCTAATATTCCAATGTGGGTGTTCTTTGACATAATTCACAATCCAACCCATAGCCTGTGGAGTTTGCCATTCAGGCTGGAGATAGAGTTGGGTCGATTCTGGGCACATGGCGGCATGTTGTTCTGCCCATTGAAAGTCTTTTTGATTCACCACAACGACCTTGAGTTCTGCGACTCTTGGGTACACGTCCGGCACTGGGTGTTTGAACTTCTTGGGGGACAAGGTTACCCAGTCGAATGTACCTGAAAACGGCGAAGAGCCGCTGGTTTCGATGTGTAGGGAGATATTACATGCTTGTAATGCATCTGTAAGCGGATCTAAGTCATGCAGAAGTGGCTCGCCACCAGTAA
>DDIC01000076.1:0-4565 GCA_002338335.1 Bacteroidetes bacterium UBA1860 | reverse complement strand
CAGAAGTGGCTCGCCACCAGTAATCACTACCATCTTGGCTCCCGACTCCACAACGGCGTCCACTAAGGTCTGGATGGACAAGATTGGATGACCCTCTTCTTGCCAACTCTCTTTGACATCACACCAAGAGCAACCCACATCACAACCAGCCAGACGTATAAAATAAGCTGCTCTTCCTGTGTGAGCACCCTCACCTTGAATGGTGTAGAAGTGCTCCATCACTGGATAGGTCCGAGATAGATTACTCATCGGAATATTCAACCCAACTTGTGGGGGTTTCCCAAACGGTGACGGTGAGCTGAATGGATGACGGAATACGCTCCATGGTGCGCTTATGAATGAGCTCTGCAAGTCTCTCAGCTGTGGTGGCAGTTTCCATCACATCATTAAGCAGCCCGTGATCGAATCCCCCTTTTTCTGTGTCTGTAGCAGGCCACTTCAATTCTTTAAAATCACACACCATATCGGCTGTGGGGAGGTATTTGGAGGGATGCAAGACAGTACTCTTTGCAGACATTTGAACTTTGTAGGTATGGCCATGCATGTTGGCACATTTTCCATCGTATCCCTCAATGTAATGAGCGGCATCAAATGTAAAGACTGTATGTAGGGTCCAGGTCGGCATGGGCTGTAAAATTTAGTACGCTGAAAGGTACGTTGTATTATTCACAGAATGAATAGCTAGGGGTTGATTAGCTAAAGCGCCATGAGGTCGTATTTAATCGATCTTGGCGCTAACCCTCTCGAAAGTCATCCCAATAATGATTAGTTAGATCCACTTGATCTTCCTCTGTGAATGTTACCCCCTCCTGCTGCAGTCGCTCAATCATTGTATCGCCAGGAAAAAATCGACGCCCGGTACATTGCCCAAAACGGTTCACCACTCGATGCGCTGGCACTGATAAATCTGTGTAGAGTGAGTTTGGTGGCTGAGTAAGGAGCTTATTGAGCGCATATCCAACAAGGCGAGCTTTGGATGCCGCACCAATCCGACTAGCAACCGCGCCATACGTTGTTACATACCCACTAGGGACTTGTTTCACAAGGCGATAGATTCGATCGTAGGTGTCTAATGTAACTGGCATGATATTGGTGCAATTGATAAAACCTCAACGCTCATCATGAAGCATTTTTAGCAACGCTTGAGCTTGATCATGTTTACCCTCAAAATGTCCAGTTTTAAGGAGCTGATTCAATAGATAAATTGACTCCTCAATGTACCGCTGCTTTGCAGTTGAGTGTGAGCCCAGGACATCCATATTACGCCGAATGGTCTGGCGATCTAGTCTAGCCACAGGTCCTGATATGGCGGCTAGACCTTGGTGAAGAGCAACTTTGACCGTTTGCGAAGCGAGTGGTTCGAGTAAAGTTGGTGAAAGTCCAGCGTCTTGTAAAAACCTCGAGGCCAATGAAAGGTTGGGAAACAAACAGTTGGAAGCTAGAACAGCCGCCGCATGGATTTGTTGCTTTTGAGTACGGGTTACTTTAAGCGGTTGTGCATCAAGAATATCCTGGCAAAAGTGTGCAAGCTTTGAGAGAAGTAATGTGTCCCCTTCTAGCGTGATGTTGATAGAGGCAAAGGGGTTGACCTGCTCAAGGGATTTTTGTGATTGCCCCTTTTCATTAACCGATTTATGGAACGTTTGAATGGGGTGCATGGATGCCGTGAGAACTCCTTGACCCTGAAAATGTTGGAAATCTTCGCTTGAACGACCCCCTGAGGTATGAACTATGGCGTCCATCACCGATGAAATGGGCTCCTGTCTGATAGATTGCCAAGTGCTTTGGATCCTGTCCACGGTTGGAATTACCACATCATCAGGGACTGTGAGTATAACCCAGTGCTGATGGGGCTTGTGATCCGTAAGTGCGTTAAACCAGGACTCCATTGAATGTTCCGTCGGCGATGCCTGGGGCAGCGATCTATGCGACTGCGATGCCTGACTCTGTTGTTCCTGGCTTCGCAATCGCTGCAGCGGCAATCCCTGCATTCGCACAAAACACACCTCGATTCCTTTCGCTGTGCACTGATCAGCCAGTGCTGTCCCTACAGCCCCTTTCCCGATGATTGATATCGTTGGTTGATCTTGTGTTTTCATGGATGTGTGAGTCGAACTCATTCTAGAGTTTGAAAATGCATATTTTGTGGGTTAATCGCTCAGGTTTACCTTAAATATTTCTATGGATTCGTCGTCCAATCAACCAAAAGAATCATCACAATCACCCTCTCAAGAAGGGTCTAGTCAGCAGGAACTTCGTGCCATTCGTATCGACAAAGTATCCCAGCTGCGAGAGCATGGAGTGAATCCATACCCGACATCGTTTGACGTAACTCATCACACCCAAGCCATTCATGAGGCGGGCGATTCGATGATTGCAGAGCCTGTAGAAGAGGGTCAAAGAGTACGCATTGCAGGACGCGTAATGACGCGGCGCATTATGGGTAAGGCGGCTTTTTTCAATCTTCAGGATGCCACAGGCGTCCTTCAAGTCTATATCCGACGTGATGACCTCCCCGAGGGGCAATTTAATGAGGTATTTAAAAAACTTACCGATATCGGTGATATCGTTGGGATCGAAGGGTTTGTCTTTCGGACGAAAATGGGTGAACTCACTGTCCATGCACTTCACTTTGAGATGCTATCCAAGGCTGTTCGCACGATTCCCATTGCCAAAGAAGTCGAGCAAGAGGATGGCCAAAAAGTGGTGTATGATGCCTTTAGCGACAAAGAACTACGCTACAGACAACGCTATGTCGATTTAATCGTGAATCCTGACGTCCGAGAGGTATTCCGCAAGCGTACCCAGATGGTCCAAGTGATGCGGGAATTCATGAATCAACGAGAGTATCTAGAGGTCGAGACGCCAATTTTGCAACCTGTGTATGGAGGTGCCTCTGCTCGTCCTTTTGTGACCCATCACAACACGCTCAATATGGATTTATATTTGCGTATTGCCAATGAGTTGTACCTCAAGCGGTTAATAGTGGGTGGATTTGATGGTGTGTATGAATTTTCGAAGGATTTTCGCAACGAAGGGCTGAGCAGATTTCATAATCCTGAGTTCACGCAGGTGGAGTTGTACGTTGCGTACAAAGATTACAACTGGATGATGGAGTTTACCGAAGAGATGATTGAAGCGGTGGCGATTGCGCTGCACGGCTCACCGAAGGTGCAAACCAAAGCAGGAGTGATCGATTTTACACGCCCTTGGACTCGCATTCCCATGCTCTCTGCGATTGCTGAGGCTGTAGGTCAGGATGTCTCCACAATGGATGATGCCGCGCTGGCCGCACTTGCCAAGTCTAAAGGGGTCTCCGTTGAAGCGGACGACAGTCGAGCGACTGTGTTGGATGAATTGTTTGGTGAGCTTATCGAGCCGGGCCTTATTCAACCCACATTCATTACCGATTACCCTGTCGAGATGAGTCCATTGGCCAAGCGTCATCCCGATAATCCTGCCCTAGTCGAACGCTTTGAGGCGATTTGTAATGGCAAAGAGATCGCTAATGCTTTTTCTGAGCTCAACGATCCACTCGATCAGCGTGAACGATTTGAAGAACAAGTGCGCCAACGTGCGGCTGGCAACGAGGAAGCGATGCAAATTGATGAAGACTTTTTGAGAGCGCTTGAGTATGGCATGCCCCCTACGGCAGGTCTTGGGGTGGGTATTGATCGACTTGCGATGATTATGACCGATTCAGAGTCGATTCGCGATGTGCTGTTTTTCCCTCAAATGAGGCCTGAGTAGTCATGACGCAGCGCAAACCATCGAATGTTTGGGCGCTGTACACGTTTTTATCCTCTCGGTTGAATCAGGGACGTGGGTTTGGGTCCTTTGTCAAAGGGACAGCTGTTTTGGGCATCCTGGTGGGGGCTACTGCGCTATGGATTACCTTATCTGTGGTGCGAGGGTTTTCGACCGTGATATCGGAAAAAACCGTTGAATTTGCTCCAGAGCTGACGATTTCATTAGCCAGTGGAGAGATGTTTACCCGATCAGACACCCTTCGTGAACGTGTTAAGGGGGTCCTAGAAGCACAATGGACTGGCACACGTTCTCAAGATCCACGTCGTGCTGACCTCTCACCCAACCTGTCGTTAATGCTCGACGATCAGGTAATGATTCAGCATAATGGACAAGTCACTGGGGGATTGTTGCGAGGGGTTCAATGGGGGCAATTTGAACCGTTAATCCCTTTTATTGAAAATGATGTTTGTGGTGAGGCACCGTGGGAGCAAACAGAACAAATGCCACAACAACGCTCAGGAACTACCTCTCAGCAACGAACCATTCCTGTATGGCTCGGCCAAGGCTTAGCACAAGAATTGGGCATCACCACGGGTCAGTCAGGTCGTCTTTTGCGGCTTGATATGGAGTCTATTGGCCAAGATTTACCCACCATTGGGGTATTTCG
The DNA here is from genome assembly GCA_002338335.1 of Bacteroidetes bacterium UBA1860. Classification (GTDB taxonomy): domain Bacteria; phylum Bacteroidota; class Rhodothermia; order Balneolales; family Balneolaceae; genus UBA8296. The sequence goes on along the minus strand of DDIC01000076.1, from coordinate 148 downwards.
GCTCTGTGGAGAGTTATCCACTGGAATTGCACCCCTGGATGACGGATTGATACTAGCGCCGCTGGCAGCGACCCAATCGTTTTTGGAGGTCTCGGCACTCACAGGGACAGGCCTTGCCTTAAATATGGATCATGCCTCGTCAGAAGAG
>DDIC01000003.1 GCA_002338335.1 Bacteroidetes bacterium UBA1860 | reverse complement strand
TTCCGTTGGAAGGATGTACGTCCACTTCAAAGGATCGACAGTGGTATACCAATCATAGAAGGCCTGGCTGAACTCTAATTGCGTCATACCATAGGCGTCCTCAAAGGCTTGTTCAAAGGGCTTTGTCCACGCCCGGTCATCATATTTATCAATGTAAACTTGCTGATTGCTCGTCAGGTAAGCTAGATAGTATCCAGCGAGCATACCTCCATATGTCAAGTTACCAGCAACAATCAAAGAGTCTCTTTTGCCAGGGCTCAAGGGTCCATCATATTCCCCACTTATTATGCCATAGAATGCGCGGCGTTCAGTATCAACACCCCACGAGGTGGTTTCATAATAATTACCCAATGAGTCTAATGCGCCAAATGTGATTCCATCCACATACTTTGATTGAATGTCTATGGCATAATCTCTCAGAAAAGGGAATCTAAATCCGCCATCGGATGTCATGTGTGCATACCATAACCCATACTTCGATCCACCACTCATCATGCGAGTCCCTTCAAATACATGGGTAAACTCATGAACATCGGCAATAGCGGCTTCTCCATCAGCAAGGGGCTTTTTACTCTCGAATAGTTCTTGAGGCGACATCGTCGACCACCCATGGCCAATACCTAAATTGGGATAAGGACCGTCTTCGAAAATAGAATTACCTCTTGCAATACCCATATAGTGAGGCTGTCCATCACACCAATGGCCTGCAGCCTCGCAGTTCTCATTGTTGATGTCTAATACAGGCCCCCAAAGAGTTTCATCAGGACCAAATATGTAAACGTGATAATTAAAATGTCCAACCAAATTACCATGAGCCTTGTAAAGCTCTTTGTGAAGATTGAGCATATTAGTATCGATGTCTGCTGTATAATGAAACTTGGTTGAGTCCCAAACGGTTGGCTTCATCCAACCAACAAGGTCTAGTAGCTGTTGATCCTTGTCGTTTGGAGTTCGTATATCGGTCGAAGTAAAATGGCTATAATCGCTCCATGCATGTGCAGAGTCATCTATGACAGCCCTAACCTTCCACCAATAATCTTGACTGTAGGTTGGCCCGCAGATATCATCGCTACCTGATGTAGCTGTAGTGTCCGAGTGACTATAGATTTTTGGTAAAACGCCCAGGTGACCTGTAGGCCATGTCCACTCTGGCCCTCCACCACTATGGTTACCAGAATGAGGGCCACAACCTATTCCCAACATCCAAACTTCATATTCCTGTGCCCCTTTTACACTTGACCAAGTATACGTGACTTGGACTCTCTCATTGGGATCTACTCCTGCATCTTGTACTTGTTTTTGACCATCTTGAGGAATGAGTGGTATAGGAATGGAAGCATTTTGGCCAAAGCTTAGATTTAATGGAATGCACAGCAAACAGAGGACATAAGCGTGCTGGTGTATAGATTTAGAATAGAGATTCATGGTTTGTTTAATGTGTAAAAGAGCTATTGAGTTTGGCTAGTATCCTATTTATTATGCTTTAATACATACAACAGGCTATGTTGATTGTTTAGCAAATTATTACATCAACTGATATTACCTATGTAACCTCAGTCACAAAAGGTGGATAGCTTTTTCCACTATTTTTCACAAAAATCATAAATCAAATTCGACTATGGAGAAATCAAATATCTTAAAAGTAAGGGCTCATGATGCAATTTGTGGTGTGCTATATCTGATAAGTGCGGGGCTGACATTCTACACAGGGAATCTAGCCTTTCTATGGATTGCTATTGGGACAGGGGTGCTGCAGGTCATTAGTCCAATGACAAAGTTTTGCCCAGTTTACACGGTGCTTAATCAACTGATGCCGAAGTCGGATCCTATCCAGAACGGAAAGTAAAGCACAGTAAAGCATAAAATCCTTAATTAAATCACATTATGAAATTACACTTCTCTATCCTTAGCCTGTTTCTCTTAGCATCGTGCACGATGAGCGAGGTAGAAACGACTATGACAACACACGACGCCTATTCCTTTGAAAGCGGCACATTAATGGCGAATGCAACAGCTGACCCGTTTGGCAATCAACTCTCGTACCCCGAGGGGAATCCAGCAGTTACGACAGGGATGGCAGTATGGCAACCTGGTTTTGAAACAGGATGGCATTATCATCCATACTTTGGCGCAGTATACGTTTTAAAAGGTGAACTCACAGTAAACTATGACGAAGGTACACCTTTGAGTGATGATGCAAATGAAAAAAGCCCAACTAGACAAGAAACTTATTCTTCTGGTGATGCCTTCCTTGCCACTCCCAATACATGGCATTACTCTTCAAATCAAGGAGATGAGGAGCTTATTTTTATGATTTCTTGGTTTGGAGAAGATGGTCAGCCTGTCAAAGTGGATGAATAAAAAATAGGGTAAGCATCACAAGCCATTTGCTCTGGCTTGGATATATATATACTCAGCTAGTATGATAGATCTAACTGAGCATCAAGAAAGTGCCATTAGAGCCACTAAAGTTGTTTTGGCTGCTGACCAGTCCTTTAGGGAAGGAAAAACTGTAGAATTATGAGGCACTAATCGACGTATGACGCATCAAATTGAGTCATAATTTCGATATAGTATAGTTCATAATCACCTATATATTCACAGGATGATCCCATGGACATAAAACCATACCATCCAAACTTCCCATCTTTATTAACGAATCCTTTTAAAAAACCTAGATTAAAAGGGCCTCCGCAAAGATCAGAAAACGGATGGATAGACTTTGGATTAATCTTGAAGGTGTCATCATAAAGATCATTTAGCCTAGAAAACGTCCGATCACCGTTATTAATCCAGACGTTGTCACCAGGGTATATATTTTCCTGATCATCAAAATGATAATCTGGTTCTCTTGTTACCAAATCTGGGAGGCCATCATTGAAAATATCAATGATCTCGTATCCCATGTAGTAATGTTCATACCTCAGGGGATTTCCGTCCCAACGATCTTGCCCCCACGCACTCCCTTTTTTGGTTACTTGAACACGCTCAAATGTTCCATCGCCATTGTTAAATAAGATATTTGTATCGTTAACATCGTTTTCTACAGCGAGATCAATAAGCCCATCCTGATCAAAGTCGGTGATCCAGTTGCCCGAGGTTTCCGTAGAAACTATTTGATTAGATTGATATACCGGGGGTGCTTTTGCCATTAAACGATCATCTAGATATTCAGTGTATAAACGATATACGCCATTATCATCAGGTGTTTGAATATCTAGTACTACATAATCACCATTATCTCCTCCATCAAAAGTCCAGTTGATAATCTCTGGACGACTGTCACCTACTACATCTTCAATTTGAACAAAGTATCCTGGATGTTTTGCTTCAGAGACGAAATTAGGCTGATATTCAAAACCTGTTTCTGTTTGTAAGTAGACATGTGGATTATCAGGAGAGTACGGACGAGTACCTAGATGTCCACCAATTACATCTAACAATCCATCATTATTCACATCACCAACTGCGCAAGAATGATAGAATGATTTTATTTGTGATACCTGAGTCCATTCAATTCCAGTAGAACTAATTTCACCATAGAATAAATGACCAAATGGCCACTCATCATTTTGTCCATTGCCATTTAGATCTGGGACCTCAGCTCCATGATCGCATCCAACAAGTGCTAGCCCATCCTCGGAAAATTCAGCATTTCTAAACTCCGAAGTAATATCTATATCGTATTCTTCGAGGAATTCCCACTTACCTCCATTTTTTTTCAATAGAATGGAAGCAGCCTGTAAGTCATTAGCATCATTCCAGTTTGTACCTCCATTTGTAAATAGAAACTCTTCGCCTTGGTGTCTGTAGTAGATTGTGCTGTGAAATGCACCTTCTAACCACCGTATCTTTTTTGACGAATAACTTGTTTTACCCTCAAGATCAATACTGTAAAGGGAAATCGTGGTTGCCTTTCGACTGAAATTGGCTGTAATTGTTAGCGCCTTTGTGACGGTGATGTCCACTATTGGATTGTTACCCTCATAATCTCCAGACCAGGATACAAATTCCCATCCAGACTCTGGTATAGCGGTTAAACGAACAATAGTACCATAGTCATAGTCTGTTTTTGCTTGAATCACTTCCTCTGTTACTGTTCCACCTTCCGCAATGACTATAATTAGTGGATATGCCTTCTCTTCAAAGATCGCTGTTATAGATACATCCTTATTGAGTGTAATCGATGATGGGTTTGAAGAACCACTTAGATCTCCCTGCCATCCATTAAAGATGTAACCATTATTTGCATTTGCAGTAAAAGTTAACTCGGTTCCCTTGTCAAAATTTTGACCAGCAGGTGAAGATGTGATGGTTCCACTTCCATTAGGCGTGACAGAGGTCTGAACTGTATATACAGGGGTTGACTCAGTGCTACATGCTGTAAGATACAAGATGGTTAATAGTAGGGCCGTTTGATAAACTGTGGTTCTAAGTATAAGACTGAGTCATAGGAATTTGTTGGCAATGTAATCAATATTATTGTTTAGTTACGTATTCTGAGCAATAACATCACCTACATTTGATCACATTATGAAATTTCACTTCTCTTTCCTTAGTCTCTTTCTCTTAGCATCCTGTACGATGAGTGAGGTAGAAACGAGCATCACAACAGACAACGCCTATAGGTGATGATGCAAATGAAAAAAGCCCAACTAGACAAGAAACTTATTCTGCTGGTGATGCCTTCCTTGCCAATCCCAATACATGGCATTACTCTTCAAATCAAGGAGATGAGGAGCTTATTTTTATGATTTCTTGGTTTGGAGAAGATAGTCAGCCTGTCAGAGTGGATGAATAGAATATGCGGCCTAGTCAGTCTAGATTATCTCTTTTGTACTGATGGAGCCAAATTATTTTACCCTCAATAATATAATAGTGCTCATGAAGAAAGTAGGAGTCAACGTCGCCAGACGGATTTGTGGATTCGATCGCAAAATCGGCATGAACATGCTCCCCGCCAGCTTCCGGATTGAAGTCAACGCTGTAAACCGATGTTAATTCCCACTCATACTCGTTTGGATCCTGCTCAATGTTTTCAGCAAAAGCTTCAAATGAGTCAAACTCTAGACCATCGTAGGTGATAATATTCACAGTATCTGAAAAGAATGGGGACATTTCCTCAAAATCATAGACTTTCCAAGCCTCATCCAAGTCCGTTACTAAATTCACGAATTCGTCTGTCCCAATATGCCATTCAAATCCTTCATATTGTTCTTCACTTACAAAGCCAACAGAAGGATTATTTTCTGATGTACAGCTAATTAGAGCTGCAGACAGTATAAGACAAGCTAAAAGTAGATAGTGTTTCATAATAAATTAGTTGTGAGTTGAATTATCGATTAAATATGTTGAACCCTACAGAAAATGTAATTTCTCGTTCGTTAGAGAGTTCGGTTCCAAGGAATAACTTTTTTTGAGGCCCGAGGTGAACTCTTGCCCCTACACCAAAGTCAATTTCGCTCTCAGATTCATCTAATGATTCATTTCCGTATTCTGCCTCAGCAGAATAAAACGCGTTTCCAAGACTTGCATAGACTACAAAATCACGTAAAGTTAAACCCGCTCGAATTCCAAGGATTGCGACTCTTGATTTCAAGTCCCAACTGTATCCATCTCCCTCTTCATAGCCACTTTCATCCTCGCCTCCGAATTCAGCGAACCCACCAACCATGAGTCTAGTTTGTAAGCTTCCTAGCATTTTGGGTGCGGTATAAAGGTCGATTCCACCACCTAAGTACCCGACGTAATCACTTTCAGAATACTGGATATTTGTGAAGTAGGAAGCATCTTGGTTGGATGATAAGGAAGAAGTTTGAGCTTGCAGTGAACTGACGAGTATTAACGCTAAAATTGAAAGAGAAAAGGTTGTTTTCATAATAACCATGGAATAAAATTACAATTAAAGAACA
>DDIC01000054.1 GCA_002338335.1 Bacteroidetes bacterium UBA1860 | reverse complement strand
GAATAACGATTCCTGTTCCATAAATATTAACATCTACAAAATATTCGCTAATACTTATAAATGTGGATGCATATGAATCACCCTCATTACGAACGGATATGCCTGCTGGGTTCCAAAACAGTGCCTCAGCTCCAGACACATATACGGTATTGGCATGCCCCAGTGATGTTCCTTTAGCACCTACACCCAGCGTCAAGAAAGGGGCTGCAGTGGTGGCAACCCTACTTTCTTGTCCCAATTGTGCTTTTGCAGTACCTGATGTAAGAAGTAATACTACAAGTGTGAGGATGATATTAAGTTGCATTTTCATATGTATCAAATTATGTATCGGACCGGCTTTTCTACTTGATGATTGCAAATTTATCCATGTACTCTCCAATTCCAGGTGCTTCGACATGGTAGAAGTAGATGCCATATGCTACGTCCTCACTATCATTAGATCGGAGGTCCCAGGAAGCAGATCCATCTTCAAAACCACCCTCATGGTTTATCGTGCGTACTAACTCCCCACGAATATTGAATATCCGAATTGTACAAGACTGAGGTAAGTTGAAAAACTCAATACGTCTTTCACCTCTACCGATGGACCCACTTTGACGTTCCCAAGATGCTGCTCCTAGGTATGGGTTTGGAGCGACATAGATGTCTTCTAAAGATCCACTAGCAAGTTCGTTGTCAATTACCTGCTTACGCATCGTAAATTGGAAGATATCGTCACGACCAAACGGTCTAGTCGTTGATATTCTGAATTTATCTCCTGGGGATGGATCTATATCTTGAGTACTTCCATTATCCAATATGTTTATCATGAAGCGATACTTCACCCGATTCCTGTCATCTCGTTCTGCCAAAAAGAGGGCGTCACCAGAATTAAGTTCATCATTATCATCTCTATCCAGTATAAACAAGTCGGCTAGCTCACCTGTAATGAGATTTCGTGCAAATATTGGAATCTCAAATCGAGCAAACCCACTTCCTAAAATTCTTGGTGAACGATAGGTACTATCAGATGGATTAACAAAATACACTTCATAGTCATGGTCAGTACGAACAAAATTCGTAGGATTGCCATCTCGATCTGGGGTTATGGCTAATCTCCAATTAGTAGAATATCCATCTAACTGTGCTGGATTTAAGTCAAATAGCTCATTTTCTTCTCCCTCATTAGATACCCAACCAGACTTGTTAAAGATAATGTTACCAGGATTATCATTTATAAAATTGACAATAAACCCGTCAACAATTTTAGAGGAACTTTCAAATATATCAGACTCAGCGAGAACTTCACCTCCAGCCTCTCGTATGATATAACCTGTGGTTTCACGCTGAATTCCAACAGAAGACGCTGAATCCGTAAATGCAACTTCATATAGTTTAGATTCATCTACCATATCCTCTACTGCAATTGATAATGTGGCATACCCTGTCCCAGTTCCTTGCGTGACCTTTGTCAAATCTGATGTGCTAGCACCTCCGATATAACCCGCAGGTTTCGTCGTTGGAATCACCATTGCTGCGTTTTGAGAGGTTCCCACAACTGCACCTGCCCCATCTACACTGATTCTAAATGTATTTTCTTGTGGATCTATCCCAGGATCGTCTCCACCACTAGACGGGATTCCTCTGTCATATGCAACCAATGCGTAATAGTAAAGCTTCCCATTGGTGACATCATTGTCCACGAAATAAAACTCTAGGCCAGAGTCACTTCCAAGATTGTACACTGCTTCTCCACCCAGTACGCGAATTGGTCCTCTAAGACCATTATTTAAATCCCATTGGGCTAGTGGTTTATAGAACGTAGGTGTGCCGTTTACGTCTGATATTGTGCGTGCATCACTTAACAGGTTGTCAGTTCCTTTGTAGAGTCTATACCCTTCAAAATCAAAATCTTGCAAAAATCGGTCAAAGCTATCAAGTGATAAGTTATCCCATGATAAAACAACTTGCTCATCACCTGGAACAGCCGTTAGAGTAGGCATTATTGGAGGCTGAGCAAAATTATAGTCCGAGTTGTAGATATTTTGAACCGTTCTTCTGTTTTTGAAGAAGTCTTGTTCATCGTCACCAAAAATCCAAGCCGTTGAGAAAAAATCAGTTGATTTTGCATCCACTTTGTCTTCAGAGAATAACTCAACTTCACCTGATGTAAATAATATGAATGGCTCATTAGCTACTACAGTAGGAGGCTCAACATAATCAGGATTGGAGAATAGCGTTGCCTCAATTCTTTCAAACATCCAGTTATCATCGCGCAAGTTATCACCACTCTCATAGAAGGGGCGAGTGTTAAGGTCGAATCCTGTTAGACCAATTTGATCAGATTCATCAACATCGAGCTCGTTATAATTTGGCTCTCCATTGGTTGGCATGCCATCACCTTCCCCTGTATCAGGACCAGGATAGTTAAGATCAAAGGGGCTCAACCCATCTGCACCCACATCATTATTCAGTTGCTCACCAACATCCCATATCCCGTTTTCATTTGTATCGGAAAACCCAATCCAATCCATATTTTCATCAGTCGTATACCAAATTCCAGCTTTGTAGGCAGGACGCTGTTCAATGGACTCCCCATAAAATAGCTCAAACTGGTCTGCATCGTAGTTAGCTGCGACATACGATTCAATTTGTGCGGGAGATGTGAGTACTTGGTAATCTTCAAGGAAACGAGATTCATCCGTTATACCATCTTGGTCATCGTCTAGTTCATTGACGTCATTAGCGGGCGATTCCAAGAATGCAAATCCCGTATATCCTAATTCATAACGAGATTCACCTGCATTGGTAGGATCGCCAAGACCATCAGAATCCCAGCCGTAAACAACATCTAAAAACGGATCATATGATGCATTATCGTCTTCCTCATCCTGACCCAATCCATAATCGACAATTTGCGAAAAAAATAGACGGCTTTGGTCCTGCTCACTTTTGTTAGTGATTCTGTATATGATAAACATGGCATCCTCAGCTAGCACATTAGCCCACTGAAATAACCGAATTTGAGTCTGAAGCCCCAATCCTCCCATCGTTGGGTCATTCAGGGGGCTAGGATAATACACTCCAAGATTGGAATGAGGTCCTTCTGTTTCAAGGCCTACAGCATATTCAAGGTCTGAAAAATCATCCATCACATAATAGGACTCCTGATCAGAACTTGGAAAACGACCATCACGACCATTCCAAGTTCCTGGCCACCCACTATCATCCTCATAGATTCTGTCAGGCCAAAATTCAGGCCAGCTATCTCTATCATTTGAGAGTGCTGGTACAGGCGCTGAACCTAATGTTATAGGATCAATACGATTTGGGTTGTTAAATCCAGGAAGTGGCAACCAACCCCATAAATTTCCTGAATAAGGACTAGTCCTCGCACCGGCTTCTCTGTAATTGATAATTACTGGATTAAGAGTGATATCTGGTCTAAAATTTGGATCACTAGTGATAGAAACATAATCATCAAAGGTTTCAACACGATCTGGTGAAACCCCATCAACGTAAGCCGAAACCAGCACGCCAATTCCATCAATATGACGCCCACCTACGCCACGTGGCCAAACACCCCATGGTAAGTCATTCCATCTAGAAAGCTCACCATGATTTCGAAAATTGGTTTCGATGAGATTACCATCGATAACACCCCGTGCGATATTATTAAATTCACCTCTGTAAACAACTCCATCCAGCGAGTCTGGGATCGTCTGTTGAGCAAGAACAGAGTCTAGGGGTGCAAGTACAACAAAAAATAGTACAGGCGTAAAAAATTGCTTAATCATCCGTTTAGCCAATATTAGAATTTATAGCTTAACCCAACTTTAATATTACGAGGAGCGCCTCTTCTACTTGGGTCTAAAAAAGATTCCTGTAATGTATTTAATCCTCCAGGAATAGTTCCATTATTCACGAGTCTTTGTAAATCTGTTGATTCATCAGCAAGCCCTGTATCAACGTAAATTCCAAAGTGTGGAGCGGTGTCAAACACGTTATTGACCTGCAAAAATAACTCTAAGTCTAGACCAAGTTTTGGGGGTTTGTAATATGCACGAATATCAGAATTAAACCAGGTAGGCGTATCAAGGTTATTGGGGGTAAGCGATGTAATATTGTTACGCTCTGAGGTGTAAGGCGTACCTGATTGCAAACTATTTATCGCTGACAATGTTAGTCCAATATTACTGTTCCACGTCAGTGTATTATTAAGAACATTTCTTCGATCCCAATTCAAGCGGTTAATACTGATAATTTCTTCTGAGTTGGTAACAAATCGATTAAATCTCTCCGCAGGATTCGATGCTGAACCACTTGCAAACTGAAGCGTGTAATCAACTGTCCACGATAACGGCCCTCTTCCACGCTCAAAAAGAGAGAGAGTAAATCCTTTTACCGTACCATAATCGATATTTTCGAGTCTACCTACAGGTACGCCAATGCTACCTCTAACGGCTGTCTGGCCAGAAAGTTCACGGATATCTTTGGAAAAGATCGTCAAGTCAACACCCATGCTCTCAGATAGTCCTTGCTGGAGACCCACTTCGAAGTGTAGTGTGCGCTCAGGTTCCAGGTTTGCATTACCAATAGTATAGCTTCCTGCACCTTGAGGTCTATCAAATTCATTGTTGGTGTATAGAAGATTAAGTTGGGGGGTTTGAAAGAACAGACCCGCAGAAAAACGCATCACACCCGTCTCTGAAATGGGAAACGCTACACCTAACCTAGGACTCATTTGGAATGTAGGGTTTGCATCTGCACGGTTAGTGACCGTTTGTCCAGTGGCTGGATCCAATATCGTTTCTTCATTGAACTGAGATAAATCGATCGGCACGACAAAGTCGGGTTCAAAATAGTCTAAGCGTAGCCCCGCATTCACGATGAGATTGTCAAATTCTAACTTTACTTGAGAGTATGCAGCAGCTTCCCATGGATTGACCTCTAAGCTGTAGTTTGCTGCAGGGTCTGTAGATCGAAAAGCACGTTGCGTGGCCTGATTAACACTTATTCCATAATTCTCATTATCGAGACCGTGGAAGCGAGCACTAACCCCAGTTTTCCATAATACAGTATTATTAATCTGGTTTGTATAATCCGCCACAATGGTGTGTGTTTTCGTAACATCTTGACCAGAAAATAAGTCATTGCCTCCCATTGCGAACGCGTAAGCACCTTGCTGAGTATTTTGCGAAGGAGCTACATATCGCTCATCCAAATCACCTTGAGCAGAGACATCATCATAAAGATAGCTCTCGCCTTGATCATGGAAATAACTGTAAGAAATATTAGCGTAGGCATTATCACCCATTGCATATCTAAGGCCAAGGATATGGGTTTGATTGGAGAAGTAGTAATTGTTAAGCCCTGCAGGATTGTATTTGAATTGTTGACTGTAGTTACGACCCTCTCCAAACTGATAAAATAAATTATAGTCTAGTTTAAGTCGGCCACTGATCTCATACACAATGGAGCTATTTAATGACAGCCTATCTTGTCGATTCAACGATTCAAAGTCCCCCGTGCCCGATGCTTGTATTAACCAAGCATCACGATTAGCACCACTTCGGATATTCGTACTCTGCCTATCACTGGGTCTGAAGAGATCTCGTCCAATCAGGTGGCCTTCAAATGTCACATAACGTAATGTACTTTGAATACTGAGTTTGTCCTTTATGATCGGGCCTCCAATGGACAATTGATAGTCTTGTTCCCCAATCAGCGGCGAGGCTTCTGTGTAGGTGTAGGTATCATTTGAAAAGTCACTTGCACCTAAAAATGTTTTTTGATCTGTATTACGTGTCACAAACTCAAGTTCACGCCCACTAACGATACTTCCAGCGTACCCAAGAAAGCTTCCAGTCCACTCTGTACTAACACCTTTAGTGACAATATTTACAACACCACTTAGTGCCTGTCCATATTCAGCATTAAATACTCCACTGATTACTTCTAGAGAGGAAACCATATTTTGCTCAACATCAAATGAAGCTGTGTTACTGAAGGCATTATTTATAGGAACTCCATTAACCAGATATGCCACTTCTCCTATACGCCCCCCTCTAAAGTGACCATCCACTACGCCTGCTTGTTTATTGATGGCTTCATTGATACTAGCGAGGGGTAAAGCTTCAAGTTGTGATGAGGATATATACGATGAAGTCGTTGTTCTGTCCTTCTCTATGATGGGCCGTTGAGCAGTAACTACAACCTCTTGCCCTTCAATTACAGCAGGCTCCAACTCCACATCCACCTGCGTTGTTTTATCTACAATGACTTCAACATTATTTACAATCAACGTAGCATATCCTAGATATCGAACTGTGAGTGTGTAGAATCCAGGTTCTAAATTGATAATGGAATACTTTCCATCTATATCAGTGACTGCACCCTTTTCAATACTCTCTATGTAGATTTGGACGCCCGGCATAGTCTGGCCAGTTTCATCAACCACTGTACCAGCAATTTTTCCTTTGGTTCCAGCATTTGCTACAGTGACAATGGATTCTGCATGTGCCGCATTAACGAACAAAAAGAGCAAAAAGACACTAATTAAACTCGTAATTCTGTTATCCATGGGGGTGTATATGTTAAAATAGGTGTGGTTTACACATGCAAACCACACCTATTCATTTTATTCTAGAGTTCTAAAAATGTAGAATTACTTTATTAACATCATCCGTCGCGATTGAGAGAATTCTGGAGTATAAAGCTTATAAATGTACATTCCAGACGCAAAGGAAGATGCGTCAAAAGACTGCGTATGTACACCAGCAGTCATTGGTTGATTTTGAACAAGAGTAGCAACTTTCTGTCCAAGCATGTTGTAAACCTCTAACGTAACATTCTGAGCCGTCGCTAAGCTAAACTGAATTGTTGTCGTCGGGTTGAACGGATTCGGATAGTTTTGCTTTAGCTCAAAGCTTGTAGGCATTGGTGTCGGTTCATTGGATGTATATGTAGCTTCTGATCCCACCATAGCAACAACTTCCCACTCAGATGGAGTATTCCACCACTGAGATGTGCTCTTGGAAGACCATGCGTACTGCGCATCTCGACCGTCTCCATCATTATCATTGACAGCTAACTGAAAAGGTATGGTTGTCAATTCACTTCCAGTCGGGAATTCAAAGTCCTTAGCTGATGCGTTAACACCACTGAATTCAATGGTACTGAGTGCTGTGAGCAGACGATACATACCTGCTTGACTACTATCGCCTACTGTCGCTGAATTACCAATAAATTGGTTATATCCAGGATCACCTGCATCACCATCCCAGGCATGAATGTATGGATCAGCGCCTACCATAAAACCTGCACGAAGTTGATAATCAGGCTCATCATCAGACTCAAAACTTCCATGATCTGAGCCCGTAATTATGGATTGCGGTGAATAAGAACCAATTCCAGCCTCCCACGAATCAAAGTTCCAACCACCACCACCATCTGTTGCATTATCGGCGGGAACAATTAAGTCATCCATAATCTCAGCATAGAATATCATGAGATCAGATCCGGTCGTGTTCTCAATACCAACCCAAAATTTTGCAGATAAATCCTGATTTGAGTCTACGGGGTCTCCACCTTCAACCTGTATGCTCTGAGTATTGATTTCAAATGGCGTGTAGTCAGCGGGGAAGAATGATGCAAGAACAGAAGCT
>DDIC01000005.1:7622-8143 GCA_002338335.1 Bacteroidetes bacterium UBA1860 | reverse complement strand
AAAGCTAAAATGGGTTCCTCAAGACCTGGACCTAGAATCGTAAACGCGTAGAGGCCCGTGAAGGCTGTGAGAAGGTCAAATAACGCCCAAAATCCAATGGCGATAAACATCCCACGTCGGGCAATTTGAGGAGTCGCTGCCGCTGCAGAGCGCTGGTGAAAGCTTGGATCCACAAAGGTCCACAAGGCAATGAAAAACCAGACAAGAATCATCTGTATCGACAATCCACCTGTGAGATCTCTGTGCCCTTCTGGAACCGCTTGCCATACCTCCACAGGGGATCCCCACATCCGCCACGCCATCACTAAGATGACCCCGAAGCCTACATACATCAAGATCATCTGAAGCATATCGGTTCGTACCACCGCCCGAAATCCTGTCATACTCACATAAACAAAGGAGAATCCGGCGACAGCCAGACTCGTCCACAGGATAGACCCGTCAAACCCAAACACATGTTGTGCTAACAAGCCAATCATGAGGATGTAAGGCGCAGGACTCACCAAAATGGCAATCAATAC
>DDIC01000005.1:3379-7198 GCA_002338335.1 Bacteroidetes bacterium UBA1860 | reverse complement strand
GCAAAAAGAGCTGTAAATACATAAAATGGAATACCGAAAAGCAACCATTGAGAGATGCCGTATTGATATCCGTATTCTCCAATCCCTAAAATCCCACCATACCATGTGGAGACGAGTGTCGCTACAAAGGCGGGTAATGATAGACGTCGCCCCCCTAGTAAATAGTCAGAAGCTTTGGTCTTAGCCTTCCCTTGGTCTGATCCAGCTGAGGTGCCTGTTTCGTCCTGTTTTTGATCGGCCCCGTCCGCGCGGCGCTTCCACAAACTCGACATGGATAGCACGACCAGGGCAATCCCATAGGCAATCAGAAGGGCTTGGTCCAATCCTTGAAAATTCATGATATACTCCCTGCTGGCGGTTGCTCAGCGTGTCCCGGCAGCTCATCATGCCCCAGCTGCCCGTCTTGCGCCACACGACGCGATTGTCCATCCAACGGTACAATGAGTAACAAATCACCCTCCTCAAAACGCAAGGTCACCTGCTCACCCGTGGCTTGGTTGGACGTGCCATCATAATGTCCCACAATCAAATCTTGTCCAGACCATGGGTACAACAGACCTTCACTTACGATCCCAGTGACCTTCCCAGAAGCCGCCACCAAAGAGACCTTCATCCCTGCCCACGTGGACATGGTAAACGGCGAGGAGATCAGACGGGCTTTCATGTAATTATCCAACAGCACAAGACCCTCAAAAGCTTCTTTGTAACGCACCATCACGGAAAGATTTTTGAGCGTGTGATCTAGCCGTTCGCCCGTACCTCCGATAATGGTAATTCGACTCACGCCTTGCACATGAGCATATTCCAGTGCTTTTTCGAGGTCATTAGTGTCTTGATCTGGGTCATAAAGGCGCTTCACATCTGGCCAGCTTCCGTCATCGCTGTCTAGATCGCCTATGATTAGGTCTGGCCGAATCTCCCAGTCCTTCCCTATATTACCCCCTCCATCCGCGGCGATTACCAGTGTGTCTTCCATTCGGAGGGCATGGAGTTGCTCGACCGACGGTTTTTCGCCATCACAAAGCACGAGAGCGTGTCGATATGTTTGAGTCCTTTCTGTCAGAATTAACCCCTTTTTATGAAGTCGCAGTACTGTCCCATATCCGTCCTGACGCGGACTGTATTGGAGCACAGTCTGGCGTGTGTAGTTTGTTGGAGGCTCACGACATTAAATATACTGCATTTAATGAGGATCCTGTGCCGGCAAACCTACAATGGATGAAGCATGCTAAGAAAATCAAGCTTCTCGAACCAGGGTCCCTAGAGGCATTTGAAGCTGTCATTTTTGTAGATGGCAATCAGTACCATCGCTTTACGCGCAAAGGGGATATTGTGTATGAAGGGACACCCTTTATGTCGTTTATGATCGATCATCACCCCCACCCTGACACCAACTTTGATGTGGTGTGTTCTGATCCTACTGCCTCTTCGACGTGTGAGCTGATATTTAGATGGTTTGAGCAGGTGGGTCTTGACAAACTTGACCCAAGCACAGCGCAGTCACTATTTGCCGGTATGATGCGTGACACGGGCTCATTTTCGTTCGAAAATACTGCGTCCGAAACCCTCAAAACGGCAGGGGAATTGCTTCGCATTGGCAACTTTACGCCCAATGTGGTCGTAGATAAAATGGCAGACCGTTCGCTCGGAACCGTGAAGGCGATGGGCGAGGTGATGCAATCAATCGAACTCACTCCAGGTGGGAAAGTGGCAACCATTATGATGACAAAAGAGCAAATGGAGTACTGTGCACAATTTGGCGAGGTAGATACCGACGGCTTTGTCAATCAAGCCCTTGCAATTAATGGGGTGGAGGTTGCGTTGTTTCTCAAAGAGGCTCAAGAAGAGGAAGTCCGCATGAGTCTACGCGCAAAGCGAGATGTGGATGTGAATGTGTGGGCACGTGATATGAACGGGGGTGGTCACCAAAAAGCAGCAGGGGCGATGGTTCAGGGATCGCTTGAGCGTGCGCGAGAGGAAGCGCTGGACGTAGGGCGTCGACACAACCCTGATCTATTTAGATTTTAATGAAGCATCATGACGGGCATGAATAGCATATTGAAACAAAGCAAAGCACAATGGGCCTTTGGACTGCTCCTGACGGGCAGTATGGTCTTAGGGTATGGCTGCCAGTCTCCCAACACAGGATCAGGCGATGAACAGCCTAGCCGTCGGACCTCTGAAACCGTTACTCAACAAAACGAGGACATCACCGCCAGTCGCTCAAATGCGATCACACGGGCAGTTTCCAAAGCATCGCCAGCTGTGGTCAACATCACTGTTACCTCGGTTGTGCAGCGCCGACGTAGCATTGTCGAAGACGAATTCTTTCGCTTTTTTAATCGGTTTAATGTCCCCCAAGAGGTGACTAGCATTGGGTCTGGGTTTATCATTTCCGAAACAGGGCGAGTCGTCACCAATCAGCATGTTATTGGGGATTCACCCACCTCGGTTACCGTTACACTCCCTTCTGGGGAAGCCTTCGAAGCCTCCGTGCTGGGCAGCGATCAACTCACGGATCTAGCTTTACTACAAATGGAAGGAGATACCACCTTTCCGTATGTCTCATTCAGCGAATCGGATGACGTGGAGGTTGGCGAATGGGCCATTGCGCTTGGAAATCCGTTTGGCCTCTTTGAGCTAGGCGATCCCACGGTAACGGTGGGGGTTGTTAGTGCCAAAAACCGAGATTTTCGACCCGATCCCTCCAATCCTCGTGTTTACATCGACATGATTCAGACCGATGCCGCCATTAATCGGGGAAATTCGGGTGGGCCCTTGCTCAACAGCTTGGGTGAAGTGATTGGTATCAACACATTTATTTTTACAGGGGGCACGGGTTCTGGGTCGGTTGGGCTAGGATTTGCCATCCCAAGTAGCCGGGTCCAGCTCATTCTGGAGCAACTTGCTAACACAGGACGTGTGGAGTATGATTTTGACCTTGGCATGCGCACACGCTCCATGACGGAGGCTTTGGTGGTTCGGTATAATCTCCCCTATATCCAAGGATTACTGGTCACCGAAATCAATCGAAGTGGCCCTGCTTTTGATGCGGGTCTAATGCCTGGGGATATTATCCTGCAAATCGGAGAGAACCGAGTGGTGAACAACCTCCATGGAAGTGCACTGCTAAGGCAGTTTAGTGCGGGAGATAGTGTGGATATGATGTTGCTTCGTGGTGGCGAGCGTTATGAGACCACCGTGGCCCTTCGCCCGCGAGTGGAGCCTACTCCTTAAAGGCGGGTACTAAACTTGTGGATGAATCCATAGCGTCAACCTTAAGAGTTCAACCCTGAAGCTCAATACTGAAAATCGTCCGCTGAGCGAATTTCATACTCCGAATGGGGAGCTTGCTGTAAAATCCAATCTAAAAAGGCTTCATTTCCCTCCTGTTCGGTCAGTGTAAGGGATACCACGCACGGAACTTCCGCCGAGTGGAGTGATGTCACACGCTTGGTAATGCGTGCGATGTTGTGGTAGGGCGCTTTTAGTAAGAGGACACATTCCGATTCTTCCTTTATTTCCCCCTCCCATTCATATAACGAGGTCATCCCTTCGATGATGTTGGCACAGGCCACGAGTTTCTGCTCTAAAAGGGCTTTAGCAATCGATTTAGCTTCCTCTTTGGTCGGAGTTGTGATGTAGACAAGTCGTAGATTTCTGAACATGGTCGTGTGTACGAATCAATGAATGGGGGGCAGTCGCTTAGACAAAATGAAAGTAGATGTTTTACTTCACCTTTTTCAAGACAATTTCTTATTTTTAAGGCTTCCTGCGAGAGTGGCGGAATTGGTAGACGCGCTAGATTTAGGATCTAGT
>DDIC01000005.1:1014-3103 GCA_002338335.1 Bacteroidetes bacterium UBA1860 | reverse complement strand
TTGCCGGGGTGGCGGAATTGGTAGACGCGCGCGACTCAAACTCGCGTATCGAAAGGTGTGGGGGTTCGAGTCCCCCCTCTCGTACGCAGTGAAAAGGGATCTTGGACGCCCAAGAAGAGGTGCGACTCCATTATAATAGTGTCAATTTTAGTCTTTTAATCGCACACCTTACGTGAAACTTACAGCAGAAACCCTCAATGTCGTCGACAAGCTCATTCACGTCGAAGCGACACGAGAGGATCTTAAAGATCAGTTCGAAACCGCCTACCGATTCTATCGTAGTCGTGTAAACTTACCTGGATTCCGAAAAGGACAAATCCCAGTGGATGTGATTCGTCAACGATTTGGTCACGATATTGAGCTTGAGGAGATCCAAAAGGAGCTTAACAAAGTGTATCAGGACCAGATTGTGCGAGAGCATAATCCTATGGGTGAAACACAGCTTACAAAGCTTCAATGGGAGGACGATCAACTTTCGGCGACCTTCAAAATTGGTATTTCGCCGAATGTAAAGCTCGTCGACCTTACTAAACTTAAAG
Source organism: Bacteroidetes bacterium UBA1860 (assembly GCA_002338335.1). Taxonomy (GTDB): domain Bacteria; phylum Bacteroidota; class Rhodothermia; order Balneolales; family Balneolaceae; genus UBA8296. The sequence goes on along the minus strand of DDIC01000005.1, from coordinate 2,564 downwards.
TACCCAAGTTGGTCCATGATGTTACTGAAAGGGAGGTAGATGAGGAGGTCCAACGTGCCCTTGAGCGTGAGGGGAGCACAGAAGAGGTGGACGAAAAAGTGACCAAAGAGCATGTGGTTATTGTGGATGCTCAGTCCCTCGATAACAAGAAGAAGCCCATCGAAGGACAGGTCGATAAAGACCAAAAGATTGATCTTTCACAATCTGGCGCCGAGGAATTTCTAAAGAATCTGAAGGGCAAAAAAGCAGGCCAAAGTGTCGACATGACTGTGAAATCCGGTAAGGAAAAAGATCGTTTTCGCGTGACGATTAACAAGGTACTTAAAAAACTGCCTGCCGAACCCACGGAAGAGTTCTGCAAGAAGCAATCAGGGGATCAAGCCTCCACACTTAACGAACTCAAAGCTCATTTCCGTAGTCAAATGCAGATGTATTTTGACCAAACCAGCGATCGGCTCTTCCAACAAGACGTGATAGAAGTGCTGCTCAATGCCCATGAGTTTCAAACGCCTGAGGTGTTCCAAGATCAGATTGTGGAGCACGCGCTCAAAGAGTACAAAGAGAAGCAAGGTGATAAACTCCCCGAAACTTTTGATGAGCAAGCCTACCGCGAATCTCAAAAAGAGATGGCCGAGCGGGAAGCACGTTGGGTCTTTATTAACAAAGCCCTCCAAGAAAAGTACGACGACATCGAAATCACCGCAGAAGATGTGGACCAGGAATTGGAAAAAATGGCTACGTCTTACGGCCTGACAGTGGAGCAAGTGAAGGGCTTCTATACGCAGAATACTAGCGAATTGGAAAACCTCCGGAACAAAATCCGCGACGAAAAGGTTTTTGCTAAACTAGAGTCTGAAATCCAAATCAAGGAGATGGATAAAGACGCCTTCAACAAGTACAAAGAAAAAGAGAATAAGTAGGTGCGCATTATGGAATCACAGTATAAATCAACGCTTGCAGCCAATCCGACACACGACCCTGTGGAGAGCAACCTCATTCCGATGGTGATTGAGAAAACAAGCCGAGGTGAGCGATCGTATGATATTTATTCGCGCCTGCTCAAAGATCGGATCATTATGTTGGGTACGCCTATCAATGATGCGGTAGCCAGCTCGATTACGGCTCAAATCTTGTTTTTGGAATCGGAAGACCCAGAAAAAGACATCTATTTATACATCAACTCCCCAGGTGGGGTTGTCTCTGCTGGTCTGGCAATCTACGACACGATGCAATATGTAAAATGTGATGTAGCCACGACTTGTATGGGGATGGCGGCGTCGATGGGTGCAGTGTTGCTTGCCGCCGGTGCTGCGGGTAAGCGGTATGCATTACCTAATGCCCGTGTGATGATCCACCAACCTTTGGGTGGCGTTCAAGGGCAGGCTAGTGATATTGAAATTGAAGCCCAGGAAATTCTCCGCCTCAAGAAACTGCTCAGTGGGATTTTGGGCAAGCATTCAGGAAAGGATATTGAGCAAGTTATTGCTGATTCAGATCGTAACAAATGGATGAGCGCTCAAGAGGCAGCCGACTATGGCTTGATTGACCGC
>DDIC01000005.1:0-718 GCA_002338335.1 Bacteroidetes bacterium UBA1860 | reverse complement strand
CCTTGATTGACCGCGTAATGGACCGCAAATAACTCACCTAATGAGTACTCAGGATCCAAAAGATAACGTTCATTGCTCGTTTTGCGGCCGTACGAGCCGTGAAGTTCAGCACATGATTGCAGGGCCAAAGGTCTTCATATGTGATCGATGTATTGAAGATGCCCATTCGATTCTTGAGCAAGAAGAGGGCAAAACCTCTACAATAGACAGCAAGCCAGCGGGAGATTTCGAAACGCTCACCCAATCGATGCCATTAAGCGAGGATGTGGGAGCTACTTCTGATGCAGCGCTTGCCGACTCAACGCATATCGACTCGGCACAAGCTCAGAAGCCTCAACCCCGTCTACTCAAGCCCAAGGAGTTAAAAGAGAAGCTCGATCAATATGTCATTGGTCAAGAAGAGCCCAAAAAGGCATTGTCAGTCGCTGTGTATAATCACTACAAACGACTTCTTAGCCCTGCGGATCCAACCGACGATACACGCCTCGAAAAAAGTAACATGTTGTTGCTTGGCCCTACAGGATCGGGAAAAACGTTGTTGGCCAAAACCTTGGCCGAGTTGCTTGAGGTGCCTTTTTCGATTGCAGATGCGACGGTATTGACCGAAGCCGGGTATGTGGGTGAAGATGTCGAGAGTATCCTGAGCAATTTACTCCAAGCAGCCGATTACGATGTTGATCGCGCCAAGATGGGGATTGTTTATATCGATGAGGTGGAC
>DDIC01000083.1 GCA_002338335.1 Bacteroidetes bacterium UBA1860 | reverse complement strand
TTCACCTTCCACGAACCCTGGCCAGACAGTGTGAACGAACGTTAAAAAGGAGTCTCTTGCCTTTTTTGATAACTCTAGTTGAGTCTTTCGTAGTTCTAATTTTAGTAGTGCTTCTCTTGCTTCATCAGCAGTCATAGAAGTCACATCAAAGTCGTTTCTCATATCAGAATTATTATCATAGATATTATTTGTGTAAAACTCAACCTATGTGCTAACTCTATAACTCCTAGGGGGGCGTTTAACCCCCCGCCCCCGCACAGGGGGCGACCACCAGATATGGTGGGCTAAGGGTAAGGGACTCCTAGATGTAGTGTTTGGGATTTTTATGATGGGGATCAGGAAACTGGGCTGGAGATTATCCAGCCCAAAGAGATTATATAATATCTTTATGCATCTCAGCTAGTTTGGATAAAACACGTTTACCCCAAGCCTTTATCTCAACATTATTAGTATTAAGAATAAGATGATAAATTTCAGAGTCAAGATAAGTAGCGATAGCACGATACATATCCTTTCGGTTGATTGTCTCTACGTCAGCACGTTCCTGCCTTTGAACGTTATCAAGACGCTCTTGCAAATTAGCAAAAGGTCTATTGACGAGATCGTTGTTATTAGGCATGAGTTATAATCTCATATATCCCAATTAGTTGCAAGTAAATAAGATAATATCTGTGGATAACTTTTGTATCATTCTGTCGCACCTTTGACCTATCAAAACTCCGCCTCTGCCACCGACACCGCCGACACCATAACGGCTACCCACTGCCAGACGGCGGTATCCGCTTTTTTAGTCCTATATACATATACGTAAAATTTATCGCTGAAATGGAGAATAGCACGAGGGCAAACGCCCTCGCACCGAAGATTTTTATTACTGAGTTTGCATTTGAAGAAGTGGGAAATTCTCTGTGAGAATGTCGCTCTCTTCTTCTTGGTCAATAAGTGGTTTGAGTTCAACCGATCTAACGAGTTTGGTCTTGTAAGACTTGTACACGTCTGGTTGATCTTTACGGAAAGATTCACTATCAAATCTTTCGTACTCTCTAACGATCACATTAAGTTTGTGATCAACACCCTTGAGGACTTTGTCCTCTTCATTGATGAAAGACTTGACCAAGTCCTTCTGTTCCTTCAACTTCGAACTGATGAAGTTGCTTAGTATTGTTAGCCTTGCTAACTTGTCTATTTCCTTCTTTTTGTTCATGTTGCCTCCTTTGGCTGTTAGCGAGGGATACAGGAAAATCCCAGTTTATCCCCCTCGCTACTATGAGCAACACCCCATAAAGGTAAGGACACCTACAACGAATGTTGCTCATGTACTTAATATAATCATATCCTAACTAATTGCAAGTAATTATTTAATTAAGTTGTGGATAACTTTTTTCACAGCAAGAGGTTGTGCTGTCAGAAACCCAGCTCCGGAGGGGAGATCCTACTATACTAGTATATATACCTTAAGGGTTAGAGAGAAATGGAGAATGGAGAATCGTTGACAGAACAACGAACAAAGCTTTGTAAACCAGCAACCAGAACCCGATGGCTATCAACATACTAAATGTGCTTCCAATGCCAAAGGGGATTCGCGAAATGGAAAACGCCAGCACGACAACAGCCATGCAGGCGATCCCGAAATATGCTAGAAAGGCAGGCAACTACTCGGTTGCCCGATCTTCATCGTCCCAGTCAGCACAGATCTCTCTGCACAAATCTTCCGCAGCCCACCAGGCCAGCAGGTTCCGGAGCTGCAGCTCACTGCCTACCTCTTTAGATCCATTAAATGTAACAATCAAATGGAGAATGGACTCGCAGCCCATGTCGTCAGCCATGTTGCTTAACCTATCCCAAATCTCCTCTTTGTATTTTTCATAAAAGGCATTGGTGTCTGCGTAGTATATTAACTCACCAATTGTGCCACCAGAACAACCGTGCCGGGTCACATCTTCAATTGTTATTCTCTCCTGGGTATCTAAGAGCCACTCGCGAATGGAGCTTTGTCCAAACTCAACTGGCACCGTGCTTCTCCTTCCAGCTCACGAACCAGGGACACCTGGTCCATCCGTGTTTAAATATCAATAAATATTCTATGTGCTTGAAATGGTAATTCATCTTCGTTCTCCTTTGCTTATAATATATATAGTCCTAATTAGTTGGGATGTCAAGAGCAAAAGAAAACTTTTTCTACAACCTGCTGTGCCGGGGACGCTGGACACCAGCTCCTGTAGTAAGGGTAATGGTATGTTGCAGATCCTAATGGAGAATGGACAATGGAAAAAGGGTGGTGAGCCGAGGACTTCGACTCACCGTTTTGTTTAATGTTTGGCTAACTAAACAAAGAAGGAAGATCTAAGCAGTAGCACAACGTACTCCTGCTGTCAACTACCAGCAGCCTGGCGGGGACTCCGCCATCGCAGCCTGGGACGCTGGAGATGGACTCTAGATATAATGGACAATGGAGAAAGGTTCTTGAGCAATGGACTAATGGAGCTTCGTACTGGAGCTACCATCAGGAGTCCAGGCACCCAGCAGGTGAACCAGCATCTCCCATCCGGGGTTCTTGGTTGACCTGGTAATGGAGCATAATGGAGACTTATCGCTAATGGAGACAGGATCACGGACAATGGACCCTGAGAATAATTTAGCCCCCTTCGTAAGAGGGTCTCTGGCAAGTACAAACACAGGGCATCCAGCAGAATAATGTCTATTTATCCACGCTATTTGATGTGCTGAGAAGTTAAGTTTGTTATTGATTATTTGTTTAAGCTCTAACCAAAAGCCACGTCTGTAAAAACCAAACAAATCAGGTACGCCAAGACCTGTTGATGTTTCAATTCTTGTCCAAATGACTGATTTTGTGTTATTTTTTAGTTGATTGTAAAGATTTTTCTCTTCCGCCATGTTTAATTATCCAGCACCTTTCTGTTTCTAGATCAACCATCAATAACTCAACATTTAATTTCTTTTGTAATGGAGTCAATACTCGGTTAATCGGTTTACCTTTTTTGTTGCCTTTTTGGTATCTCAAGGACGTTTTCACGTCATACAAATGGACTTTGCCACGCTTGTCAATCGCAACGATATCAACACAACCAGTGTCATGAATCGTCTTGAATACCAAGTTCCCCATCTTCAATAGGTAGGTCATCGCTAAGCTCTCCGACAGGTGTCCCTTCAGATGTGTTCTCGTCAATAACTTTATACTCCCCTTGAATGGATAATTTTTTTCGAAGTTCAATTAACTTATCCTCTACTTCTCCTACCGACATTTGATCAATCGTGCCATGCATGATTTCTTTTCTGTCAATATATAAACCAGCCACCATACCTCTGTATTTCTCGGCAGCAATAGCTCCTGTATAATTACCAGCCGCTTCGGCTGAGTCTCTTAATTCTGCTAGTTTTTGCACATGTGATTTGTATGTAATGGAATATCTACGAGCTAATTCAGCACGTTTTCTATCTATTTCAGCAACTACATGTGGGTAGTATTTAGGGTTTTGTAATTGACTTGCATTTACAGTAGCACCACTTTCAGCGTAACCAGCATCAATTGCACACTGTTTTGCACTCTGCAAATGCCCTTTTTCGATGAAAATATCGACAAATTTCATCTGTTTTGGGGTCAATTCAAGCATTTTTTCGGGTTTTTTTGACATGATTTTTTCCATATTCTAACACAAGACCTCCGAAAAAGCCTTATTTTTCAACAAAGCTTGTAAATTGTAAGCCGTCCGTTTACAACGAGATGACAACTTATTTACAGAGGGAACCCGCGATATATATATGTTTTTACTACTTTGTAAATATGTAAACCGATTTAGCTCATTTCGTGCGGTTTTAGATTTAATTTGTGTAGAATAATATATATAGTGATTTACATGAGATTGGTCAGAATTGATTGGGATGATACGATTGAACATCAGACTGGTTGGTACGAACAAGAAGACATTGTTGACCTTGAGCCACCGCCCCTTGTTTGGAGTTTTGGATTAATTCTCAAAGAAGAAACAGATTCTATTACTGTTGTCGCTGATTGGATACCT
>DDIC01000086.1:19712-28128 GCA_002338335.1 Bacteroidetes bacterium UBA1860 | reverse complement strand
GCGTTGGAAGGTCTCTTTTGCCATGATAATCTATGTTCAGTTACAGTTAAAAAAGTGTTTCATCAAACAGTGTTACATCTACATCTTTATTTCAGTACATCCTTTACTTCAATCATTCTTTTTCGCTCTATGATCCATTTCGTGAGCCGATAGTCGGGATTGAACCGACGACCCCTTCCTTACCATGGAAGTGCTCTACCACTGAGCTATATCGGCATCAAACCTCTTGTGCTCTGAGCGGGCGACCGGGTTCGAACCGGCAACATTCAGCTTGGAAGGCTGACACTCTACCAATTGAGTTACGCCCGCTTGCGCTTGGATCACAGTGGGGGGAGCAGGATTCGAACCTACGAAGGCATAAGCCAACAGATTTACAGTCTGCCCCAGTTGGCCACTTTGGTATCCCCCCAATGTCAAAGAACTCCATTCTGGAGCCAGTGGCCGGATTCGAACCGACGACCGGCGGTTTACAAAACCGCTGCTCTACCAACTGAGCTACACTGGCACACAAAATTTCACATAAAGCGAAAGACAGTTAAAATAGCGTTCAAAAACGAGAAAGTCAATGTGAGGAATGTGATCAAAATCAAGCGGTCAGTAACGCAACAGCGTGCACAGCCAACCCTTTACTCTCTCCCACAAAACCCATCTTTTCTTGGGTTGTAGCTTTGACCGAAATTTGATCTACTGAACACTCCAAAACATCGGCAATCGATGTGCGTATTTTCTCTAACCATGGATTAAGCTTTGGCTCTTCCGTCACTACGGTTGCGTCCACATTTCCAATGTCCCATCCCTTTTTACGGACCATCATCATCACGCTTCGCAGTAAATCCTTGCTATCTGCGTCTTTCCAAGCAGGATCCGAATCTGGAAAGTGGGTGCCAATATCACCAAGAGCCAATGCACCAAGGATGGCGTCAGTAATAGCATGCAAAAGAGCATCGGCATCGGAATGACCCAAAAGACCTTTTGTATGTGGAATTTCGACACCACCAAGAATACAAGGCCGCCCCTCTACAAACGCATGAACGTCATAACCAAAACCAATGCGTGGTGTGAGCCCCTTTTTATGCATTCTCGCCTTCCATTAACCAGCGTGTGAGAGTTAAGTCGATTGGGTAGGTGATTTTGAAATTTTCACGCCTACCCTCCACAATGTAAACATCGTGGCCAAGGGCCTCGACAAGAGATGCATCATCGGTGCCTACCGCCGAAGTCTCACGAGCCTGCTCATAGGCTTTCTTTAGGATCGTCGAATCAAATATTTGAGGTGTTTGAGCTTGCCAACAAGTCGCCCGATTGGGTGTATGTTTAATGCGATACGTGTCTTGATTTCCGGCACTATCGCCTTGATCCACCATTTTGTCTAAGTCCACCATTTTAATGGTGTCTTTCGCCGGGACCGCGACAATCGCAGCTCCAAACTTCACCGCTGCATCGAGACATCGCTGGATCTCGTCCACCGTGATGAAGGGTCGCACGGCATCATGCACAGCGACCCACTTGGCATCAATTCCAGCGGCTTTCATGGCATCCAACCCTTTTTCAATGGAATACTGACGCTCCGATCCCCCTTCGATCACCTCAACAGAGAGGTGTGAAAAGGAGGTAATGACCCTTTCTCGCGCCGTTTTGATATAGTTTTTTTCTGTAGGAATCACCACATGGACAAGGGCTCCGGTATCGACAAACGGTTGCAGGGTGTGCTCAAGAATCGTGCGTCCTGCTATCGATAAAAATGGCTTTGGGATTGATTCACCAAGCCGCTGACCGCTTCCAGCTGCCGGGAGTATTAGTGCAAACCGTGAACGATTCGACTCAGCACCCATGCCGCGGCATTAAAGAATCAACATGGCATCGCCAAAAGAGAGGAAGCGATAATCCTTTTTCTTCGCCTCTTCATAGGCTTCCATTAAGAAGTCATAGCCAGCAAACGCGGCTGACATCATTAATAGCGTAGACTCAGGAGCATGAAAATTGGTAATTAAACCCTCAGTGAGTTTGAACTCATAAGGTGGATAAATGAATTTATCAGTCCAACCCGTGCCTGGTTTCGACATTCCACTCGCCATTACGCTCGTCTCAATGGTACGAACGACCGTCGAGCCACATGCAATCACACGTCCTTCACGATTACGCTTAGCGTCATTGACCGCGGCAGAGGTCTCCTTACTAATGAAATAGTTTTCCGAATCCATCCTATGCTTTGTCAAATCCTCCACCTCCACTTGACGATAGGTGCCCCAGCCAATGTGAAGCGTGATAGGGTACATGTCGATTCCTTTTTTCTCGATTGATTTCACAAGCTTCGGCGTGAAATGCATCGCAGCCGTGGGGGCTGCAACCGCTCCACGCTCTGTCGCAAAGATGGTTTGATAGCGCTCCTTGTCCTCTTCTACGGGCTCTCGTTCGATGTAAGGTGGCAAAGGCATCGCGCCGATTTCGTCTAATTTCTCATACAATTCTTCGTTAGGTCCATTAAACAGAAATCGAATCGTACGGCCTCTCGATGTGGTATTGTCCACCACCTCTGCCATGAGGTCTTCGCCAAAGTATAATTTGTTGCCAATCCGAATTTTTCGAGCAGGTTCCACCAACACATCCCAAAGTTTGTTCTCTGGCATGAGTTCACGGAGCAAAAAAACCTCGATATCAGCTTCTGTTTTTTCCTTTGTGCCGTTCAGACGCGCTGGAAATACCTTTGTGTTATTAAAAACAATCATATCCTCTGGCGAAAGGTATTTCGGTAGATCAGAGAATTTTGCATGTTTAATGGACTGGTCTTTACGGTTTAAGACCATAAGCTTGGATGCATCTCTAGGTGTAACCGGGACATCGGGTACAATGATGCTTTCCAAATCATAACGGAAATCAGTAAGTTTCATTCAGATGGGATATTGGCGGGAAATTTGCACAAATTTAGCCGCGAAAGTTACACAATAAACGTCCTGACTGCAAGTTAATGGATTGTTGATCCGAGTCATGGATACACGTGCAAGACCCGATCAACTCTCTTCAAACCAGTATACGTATTTAGCAAGGACAAATGAGCATGACAACATCTTTACAAAGTCTACTTTCGAAATCTCGCAATATTGCCAGTGTAGTGGTATTCGTCATGCTAGTTAGCTCGACCGCGTATGCACAGCTGCGCTCAGATCTTATGGCACCTCCCCAAGTGACTAGCATTGAGGCCTCAACTTCTTCTAAACCCCTTGGTGCGGTAGGCAGTTGGATGAATTTGATTCCCATGACGATGTCCCACTCCTACTCTGCAAACTTTGGGACATTTGGCGGTCAAACCATGAATTTGAATGCGTACACAAACCGCACACAGTTCCAATTCACAGATCGATTCACTGGAGAAATGTCACTCTCATTTTTGCACTCCCCATTTGGCATGAGTCCGTTCGCCAGCGCGCAACAAAGCAATGGGCTTGAGGGTCGTTTTCAAGTCGATTATGCAAGACTTAACTATCAGATCTCTGACAAAGCCATGATCTCCGTAGAATTTTCCCAGCGCCCGTACAGCGCATATGGTCCATACGGATATGGTGCTAATTATGGTGCAAACCCTTATGGACTGGGTGGCAGATCTTTTGATCGGGGTTTTGGTACAAGTGGTTTTGGCTCACAAAGGGCAGTACATCCTTGGTGGTAATATGGCTGTGAAATCATGGCTACGCAGCAACAGCGCTGAATGAGCGAACAGAGCAAATCCCCTACATCATCGTCATCACCTTGGGTAACGGTAGGACTCACCGTCTTTACGTTTCTTTTTGTCCTATTACTTAGTGCACTTGTTATTCGTTTTTTGGTCCCACGTATTGACGTAGAGCGAGCTAAACGTTCAGAACAGGCACTCATCGGGAATGTGATTCAGGTGGAAGTGCTCAACGGTGGGGGCATCGAAGGTGCCGCCAATGCCGTCACCTCATCGCTTCGGCAACTTGGCTTTGACGTGGTTGAAATAGGGAATTTTGATGTCTTTGATGTCGAGCAAACCGTAGTTCTGGCGCGCAATGGAGGGGATGTAAAGAGTGCAGAGCGTGTTGCTCGAGGCCTTGGGCTTTCGGCCGATCGAATTCTCATAGAAGAGTCCGCAGATTATTACCTTGATGTGACGGTGCTGGTTGGCCGAGACTATGAATCCCTTAATCTTGAACGTCGTTAATGACCTTAGACTCACTCACACAAGCAATCGTAGATGCCTTAGATGATAAAAAAGGTCGGGACATTGTTGTCCTCAATCTAAAGGGACTCTCCGAAGTTGCTGACACCCTTGTGGTTTGTCACGGAACGTCTGACACACAAGTCAAAGCACTCGCAGACCATGTCCAAGAAGAAGTGCGCAAGAAAACAGGCGAAAAAGCGTGGAAAAAAGAGGGTGTTTCGGGTCGTACTTGGATAATTCTGGATTATGTTACGATTGTGGTCCATATCTTCACCGAAGAAAAAAGGCACTATTACGGAATCGAACGGATGTGGAACGACGCCGAGCGATTTGAGCAACCTGCCTAAGTCTGCGATTCATTCATCTCATTTTTGTGAAGGTTCTCCATGATAGCTAGTTACTGGACTCCCTCGTCCATGTGGACTGAAGCCAAACGCACCCTCTATTTTGGCGCGCCAGTGATTGCTACACAACTCCTGCAAATGTCGATGAGCTTTGTCGACACCGTCATGGCGGGCCGAATTTCGGCACTTGACCTTGGTGCGATTGCTGTGGGAGCCAGCTCCTTCCTCCCCTTAATGGTGATTTCGATGGGCACGCTGATCGTGGTCAATCCCATCGTAGCACATAACCTTGGTGCCAGGAAATTTCATCTCATCGGGAAAAACCTACGCCAAGCCCTTTGGCTCAGCCAACTCTTTGCACTCTTGAGTTTTTTCATCATACGAAATCTTGATTTTGTAATGCAATGGATGAATGTCGAAGCAGAAATTATCCCATTGGCCATGGGGTATCTCAAAGCTATCTCTTGGGGTGTATTTCCACTTTATGCCTACGTTTGTTACCGAAGTTTCAATGAAGGGTTATCCAATGTGAGGCCCGCCATGTTTATTGCCCTTGCTGGGGCTCTGATCAATATTCCCGCAAACTACGTCTTGATGTTTGGATTTGGTCCTGTGCCTGGACTCGGCGCTATTGGCACCGGATATGCAAGCGCAATTGTCTACACAGCCATGTGGCTTGGGATGATGATCTTTACTGGGGCTATTAAACCCTACAAACGGTTTGCCATCTTTAGCACCTTTCGCTTACCCGACCCAAAGTCCATCAAAGAGATGCTTTCGTTAGGTGTCCCCATTGGGGTTAGTGGTTCTCTTGAAGTGACGATGTTTGCCCTTGTCAGTTTAATGATGGGGACGCTGGGCACCATCGCTGTTGCCTCACACCAAGTCGCAATCAATTTTGCGTCCCTCACCTTTATGATCCCCTTTGGTTTGTCGATTGCTCAAACAGCCCGAATTGGTCAATCGATGGGTCGAGGTCAGGTGCGAGAAGCTCGATTTAGAGGGTGGATGGGTGTGGTGGTAAGCACCTCATGTATGGCGGTGTTTGCCATGATCATGCTTCTGTTTCCCGAGTGGATTATCGCCATTTACACCGATGACCCCGACGTGGTAGAGGGTGCACTAAAGCTTCTGGGCATTGCGGCTATTTTCCAATTGTCCGATGGGGTACAGATTAGTGCGATTGGAGCGCTAAGAGGTATGAAAGACACACAAATACCCATGGTCTTTAACCTGATTGCGTATGGATTAACGGGAATCCCATTGAGCATCTACCTTGGCATTACCCTAGGATACGGAGGGCAAGGGATGTGGACAGGGCTTGTGATTGGCTTAACCGTTGCGGCTATTGTCCATGTCACGCGGTTCCATCACCTCACCATGTCAACGATTCGCAAGAAAGATGCCAGCATGGCGTAGGAAAAAAGGCGATATTCTCCGAGAATCATCTATAAACCAGCTAACAACGGAGTACTTATGAAAACGGGTCTTGTAATTATTGATATGCTAAATGATTTTCAGGACGGTGTCCTTGGGAATTCTGCCGCCCATGACATCGTCAAACCTATCCAACAACTCATTGAAAAAGCTCGCAAAGATGATGATTGGGTGGTGATTTATGGCAATGATGCTCACAAACCAGGCGATTTGGAGTTTAAAGTCTTTGGAGAGCACGCTGTGGCAGGCACAAAAGCAGCGGAGGTGATAGACGACCTAGCACCCGCCGAAGGGGATGAGATTATCAACAAGAGATATTATTCTGTCTTCACTGAGACCGATATGGATTCCGTTTGTAAAGTCTATGGACTGCAAAAATTGGTCATTGTGGGTCAACACACTGATTGCTGTGTGAGGCACTCGACCTATGATGCGTTTGTACGAGGACTTGACGTGGTGGTTCCTTCTGATGCAACCACGGTATTTGAGCCTTTATCAGATGTGCCCGTAGAGGTCCGCAAACAAGCTGCACTAGATTATCTAAAAGGAATCTATGGTGCAGAGATTACAACGACCGCTGAGCTACTAGCATAATTCGATTCGCTGATGTTCCTCGGCTAATACTCCTCGACGTTATGGGTAGAGGATGGGTACCGTCTCATGACCGCTTACGCCTCGGCTGCGACATCGCGTAATACTTTATGCAGGATGCCTCCGTTGCGATAATACTCGATCTCTACGGGGGTATCGATGCGACAAAGCGTCTCAAAGGAGGTCGTTTTTCCATTTGGATGAACGGCGTCTACTTTGACCATAGATCGAGGGGTTAACGACTCATCCACATGGATTGTAAAGGTTTCTGACCCATCTAGCCCTAGAGCGTCTGAAGATTCACCTTCGGCAAATTGAAGAGGCAGAACCCCCATACCTACAAGATTCGACCGGTGAATGCGCTCAAATGAGGTCGCGATGACCGCTTTGACGCCAAGCAACAGCGTCCCTTTCGCAGCCCAATCTCGAGACGATCCCGTGCCATACTCTGTCCCTGCCAATGCAATCAAACGTGTTCCCGCCTCCTGATATTTCATGGAGGCCTCATAGATGGATGTCACATCACCGGTGGGGTGATACGTGGTGTATCCCCCTTCCTGCCCTTGGCCTAAACGATTTTGGAACCGCACATTGGCAAAGGTGCCTCTTGTCATTACGCGGTCATTCCCACGACGTGAGCCATAGGAGTTGAATTCCGATACCTGGACACCCGCTTCCGTGAGATACTGTCCTACCGGGCTATCGGTTTTGATGTTTCCGGCAGGTGAAATATGATCGGTGGTGATGGAGTCCCCCGCATGAACCAACACTCTGGCTCCTTCAATCGGTGTAATGGGATTGACCTCCTGCGTTAAACCGGTAAAAAATGGGGGTTCTTGGATGTAGGTAGACTCCTCTTTCCATTCGTATAACTGCCCACCCGTTACTGGAATCGTATCCCAAGCCTCAGAATCAAAGACATCCGCATACAGACGATTAAATACATCTGGGCGAATGGCTTCATCCATCATTCCCCTAATTTCAGCAGAGGAAGGCCATAGATCTTTCAAGTAGACATCGTTACCATCCTTGTCTTGACCCAATGGCTCGTGCTCCAAGTCGATATCCACACGACCAGCAATGGCATAGGCTACCACAAGTGGTGGCGAAGCAAGGAAGTTTGCTTTAACCCATGGGTGAATACGCCCTTCAAAGTTTCGGTTGCCAGAAAGGACACCCGCAACTACAAGATCTCCCTCTCGAATGGCCGTCTCAACTGGCGCTGGAAGAGGGCCTGAGTTTCCAATACAGGTTGTGCAGCCATATCCCACAAGGTTAAATCCAAGTTGATCTAGATAAGGCGTGAGACCGGCTTCATCTAAATAATCCGTCACAACGCGGGAGCCAGGAGCGAGTGATGTTTTGACATACGATGGCACCTTGAGCCCTTTCTCCACAGCATGTTTAGCTACGAGTCCAGCACCCAACATCACTGAGGGATTGGATGTATTGGTGCAACTTGTTATGGCTGCGATCACCACGTCACCATGCTTAAGCTCTTGAGTTGTTCCGTTTTTGATGAGTCCTTTGCTCGCGAGCTTCTCTTGTGTGAGGTTGAAGCCCATCGTTTGATCATCACTGGTCAACGAATTTTGAAAGGTCTCTTTGAGATGGGATAATACAATACGATCCTGTGGGCGTTTTGGTCCTGCCAACGACGTTTGTACCGTCCCAAGATCAAGCTCTAGCGTCTCGGTAAAGACAGGATCTGGAGTATCATCGGTACGGTATAACCCCTGTGCTTTCATATACTCACGCACCAATTCAGTGTTTTGAGCATCACGTCCTGTCCGCTCCATATAGCGAATCGTCTCATCATCAACTGGGAAAAAGCCCATTGTCGCTCCATATTCAGGAGCCATATTTG
>DDIC01000086.1:11964-19408 GCA_002338335.1 Bacteroidetes bacterium UBA1860 | reverse complement strand
GAGCCATATTTGCAATCGTTGCTCGGTCAGGAAGAGACATCGAGCTGAGGCCCGAGCCATAAAACTCCACAAATTTCCCTACAACACCATGGCGTCGTAGCATTTGGGTGATGGTGAGCGTCAAATCGGTCGCGGTGATTCCCTCTCTTAACGATCCTGTGAGTTTCACACCAATGACTTCTGGAACAAGCATGTAAATCGGCTGTCCGAGCATGGCTGCTTCGGCTTCAATACCTCCCACACCCCAACCAAGAACACCTAGACCATTAATCATGGTTGTGTGAGAGTCCGTCCCCACCAGTGTGTCAGGATACGCAACGGTACCATCTTCTCCCTCTTTGGTAAACACCCCTTTGGCCAAAAATTCGAGGTTCACTTGGTGCACAATTCCACGTCCCGGAGGGACCACACGGAAATTTTTAAACGCTTTTTGCCCCCATTTCAGGAACTCATATCGCTCACGGTTACGCTCCATTTCTCTCTCAACATTATGCATGAGAGCATACTCTTGACCAAACATATCGACCTGCACTGAGTGATCAATCACCAAGTCGACAGGGACTTTTGGGTTGATTTTTTCTGGGTCGCCACCCATGCGCTCAAGTGCAGATCGCAGGGCTGCAAGATCCACCACTGCGGGTACCCCTGTAAAATCTTGGAGCACCACACGAGACGGTTTAAACGGGATTTCTCCCTGAGGGGACGCTGCATTATAGGTTGCTAACCTGCGAACATCTTCTTCGGTCACTTCAAACCCATCGAGTTCTCTAAGGACCGCTTCCAAGAGAACTTTAATAGAAAATGGCAATCGGTCGACCTGATCAAACCCATACTCTTTGAGCGCAGGCACACTATATAAGGTAGAGCCAGAGGTGGGGAGAGTTTGAATGACAGATGAAAAAGGGTGTGTCTTGGACATGTGATTATGAGACATGTGATTAGCTGACATATAATTAGCTTGAATCCCGATGATAAAGAGTAGAGCAATGCGCGTAATGCCTTTGCTCTAAGGAGCATGAAAAATAAGAGAATTCAAGGAGCTCTGCACCCGTATACTTTGAAGAAACTTCAGTGTTGATGTTTCCCACAAAAACGCCTACTTTATTGGGCTAGCTTCAAAAGCTAATGAAAGCATCATCGAAGCTACAGACTACGAACTTAAAGCATTGTGTCAGTGAATACTACGTCAAATAAAACGTTTTCTGCAAAGCCATCAGACATCCAAAAGGATTGGGTCATTGTAGATGCAGCAGACAAACCCTTAGGAAGAGTTTCTACGGAAATCGCATCCATCCTAAAGGGAAAAAATAAGCCCGAATACACGCCACATATGGATACTGGCGATAATGTGGTCGTGATTAATGCGGACAAAGTCGTATTGACTGGCAACAAGCTTGCTCAAAAAGAGTATTTCCATCATACAGGATATCCTGGTGGTGACCGCTTCACAAAAGCATCAGACTTGATGGAAAAAGATCCCTCAAAGGTGATCCTCAAAGCTGTCAAAGGCATGCTTCCAAAAAATCGTTTAGGCCGCAAGCTAATGACCAACGTTCGTGTCTATGCAGGAAGTGTTCACCCACATACTGCACAGCAACCCAAGAAAGTTGAAAACTAATTTCTGAATGGAACAGCAATCATTCGTCGGAAGACGTAAGACCTCCACAGCTCGCCTCTACATCAAAGATGG
Source organism: Bacteroidetes bacterium UBA1860 (assembly GCA_002338335.1). Lineage (GTDB taxonomy): Bacteria > Bacteroidota > Rhodothermia > Balneolales > Balneolaceae > UBA8296. Next base: position 17,718 of record DDIC01000086.1, on the reverse strand, counting down.
CAAAGGCTCTATTTTCATTAATGGCAAAACCCCTGAAGAATATTTACTGACTCAAGCCAATGTGAACGTGGCCCTTTTGCCGCTTCGTTTGACTGAGACTGAAAGCAAATATGACATTAAAGTGAATGTAAAAGGAGGCGGAGTCAGTAGCCAAGCCGGTGCCATTCAGCATGCTCTTGCACGTGCGGTCGACGGAGTGACCGACGGCGAATTTCATACTCAGCTTAAGCAAAAAGAACTTTTAACACGTGATGATCGTATGGTCGAGCGGAAAAAATACGGGCAGCCAAAAGCGCGTAAACGTTTCCAGTTCTCCAAACGATAATCAACCAAACCACACATACTTGGTGACTGCGTGCTGGGTGCCTGAGCAAAAGTTTGGGTTAGCACAATGGATGACCCAAGTAGAGGCATAACTCAAAACCAACATACTATGCAAAAGCACGCGTCAGTCGACGAACTACTTAAGTCCGGAGCCCATTTCGGACACCTTACCCGCCGCTGGAATCCAAAAATGAAGGAATTTATCTTCATGCAGCGCAATGGGATTCACATCATTGACCTCAAGAAGACCGAAGTATTTTTGAAAGATGCCCTAGAGCAGGTCAAGAACCTTACCGCTTCTGGGAAGACCATTTTATTTGTAGGGACAAAAAAACAGTCCCGTGAGATCATCAAAACCGAAGCGATTCGCTGTGGTATGCCCTTTGTGACAAATCGCTGGTTGGGTGGAATGTTGACAAACTTTGAGACGGTCAAGCGAAGCATCGGGCGCATGCAGGATATTGAGTCACAACGCAACGATGGCACATTTGAGAATTTGACGAAAAAAGAGCGTCTCATGCGTGAGCGTGAGTACACGAAGTTGGAAGCAACCCTTGGTGGAATCGCGACCATGAACCGTGTTCCCGGTGCGGTATTTGTGGTCGACACCGTCAAAGAAAGTATTGCTGTGAACGAGGCTGTGAAGTTGAACATCCCCATCATTGCATTGGCCGACACCAACAGTGATCCAGATATTCCAGACTTTATTATTCCCTGCAATGACGACTCAGCTAGAACCATTCAGTTGATTACCTCAAACATTGCGGATGCGATTTTAGAAGGAATGGCTGAGCGCCAAGCACGTGAAGAAGAAGAATTAGCGGAGCAATCCTTGTTAGAGAGTCAAGGCAAAGCAGAAGCAGAGGCGAAAGATTCTCCTGCTGCCAAGACCCGAAAGCGTCGCACGCGCAAGCCTGAAGGAAACAAGGGACCAGCTAAACCAGCGGCTGCGGCCAAACCAGCTGCTAAGAGAGAAGCAAAGCCTGAAGTGAAGAGCGATGCAGCAAAACCAGCTGCAGCAAAAGAGACTGCTTCAAAAGACGCTCCAAAAACTGAGGCGAAAGAAGCGTCAAAAGGCAAAGAGGCTGATAAAGATTCAGCGAAAGAAGCTTAACTTATCTTCATAAAACTTTGAACCCCATACGAAGAACAAACTCATGAGTATTTCTGCAAAAGACGTGGCCAAATTGCGCGAAATGACCGGCGCTGGCATGATGGATTGTAAAAAAGCCCTCACCGAAACCAACGGTGATATGGATGCAGCGGTAGAATTTCTACGCAAAAAGGGACAACAGGTTTCCGAAAAGCGCGCCGACCGTGAAGCAAATCAAGGCCTCGTTATGATTCACATCTCTGATGATCACAAGCAGGCGGCGGCCATCGAAATCAATTGCGAGACAGACTTTGTGGCTCGTAATGATGACTTTCAGCAGAAAGCACAAGCATTCCTCGAGACAGCGTTTAGCGAGAAAGTTTCTAGTGCAGATGATCTTCTCACCAAAGCATTTGACGGCCGTACCGTGGCAGACGCTCTCACCGCCATGACTGGGGCGATTGGAGAAAAAATCCAGATCTCTCGTGCACTCTTTGCCTCAACAGAGGGTGGTTTTATCGATTATATCCACCCGGGAGCACAGCTTGGGGTTCTTGCTGAATTTGATGGAGCCATCAACAATGCCGATGTGGCACGTGATGTCGCCATGCAGGTAGCAGCCATGAATCCTATCGCGGTAAATCGCGACAGCGTGGACGGCGATGTCATTCAAAAAGAACTCGAAATCGCGAAGGAGCAACTCATTAATGAAGGCAAACCAGCTGAGATCGCAGAAAAAGCAGCTCAAGGGAAGCTTCGTAGATTCTATGAAGAGCGTGTTCTCTTGGAGCAAAAGTTTGTCAAGGATAATGGCATCAGTGTCAAGGAGTACCTTGAGCAAAATGGCACGCCTCTGGTCACCAAATTTCATCGACTACAACTCGGGGAAACAAACGAGTCGTAATCCACTCTCACTTTAGGCTACCTTGATTTTTCATGGTAGCCTTTTTTTTGTCTATCATACAATTATGAAATACAAGCGCATCCTCCTCAAATTGAGTGGTGAAGCACTCCTGGGTGAACAAGGTCACGGCATCGATAGCGATGTCCTCGCTCGGTTTTCAAAAGATATCAAAGAAGCTCATCTCCAGGGTATTGAGATCAGTATTGTCATCGGTGGTGGGAATATTTTCCGCGGGGTGAAAGGGGCTACTGAAGGCATGGATCGTGTGCAAGGCGATTATATGGGCATGCTGGCTACACTCATCAACGCCATGGCTCTTCAAGATGCGCTTGAACGCCTGGATGTTCAGACACGTCTCATGTCTGCCATCCGTATGGAAGAGATTGCAGAGCCCTACATTCGACGCAGAGCCATACGCCACCTTGAGAAAGGACGCGTAGTAATCTTTGGTGCGGGGACGGGGAATCCCTACTTCACCACCGATACTGCTGCCTCTTTGAGAGCTATCGAAATCGAAGCCGATGTGATCCTAAAAGGGACCCGTGTGGATGGGATTTATAGTGCCGACCCTGAAAAGGACGAGCATGCTCAAAAATATGATACCATCACGGGGGACCAAGTGTTGCAAGATCGTTTGTCGGTCATGGACTTAACCGCATTAACCCTGTGTCGGGACAATCAAACCCCGATTGTGGTGTTTAACATGAACAAAGAAGGAAACCTACTTCGAGTCCTCGAGGGAGAGCCTAATGTTGGCTCAACCGTTACGTGGGCGGAATAAAGGGCGCTTGTGTTGCATCTAAGTCCTCGGTGTAACACATTGCGTTGGGTACAAAACTAGGTGATCATTATGCAATTTGAAGAGTTACAAGAGATCATTGACATGGCCAACCTCAATATGGAGGAGGCTGTAGACTATTGTAAAAAGGAGTTCTCTCATATTCGTGCTGGCAAAGCGAGCCCTTCATTGCTCGATACCATCAAAGTGGATTATTATGGAGCCCAAACACCGCTGCAGCAGCTTGCCAATGTGAGTGCGCCAGAAGCTCGTCTACTTGTGGTTCAGCCCTATGATAAGTCGGTGATTCCCGATATCGAAAAAGCGATTCAATCCTCTTCTCTAGGGCTTAATCCTAGCAATGACGGGGAAATGATTCGGATTCCATTCCCCATGCTGACAGAAGAGCGGCGTCGAGAGTTGGTGAAACTTGCCAAAGATGTGGCCGAACAGTGTCGTGTGAGTATCCGAAATGCACGTCGCGATGCCAATGAGCAAATTAAAAAGACGGTCGCAGATGCATCGCTACCCGAAAACGCTAAGTTTGACGGTGAAGCAGAAGTCCAAAAATTAACCGATAGCTTCACGGCAACCGTTGACTCTCTTCTAGAGGCCAAGGAGACGGATATCATGACGGTATAAGGTCATGCGAATTGCCCAGGATCAGGCCCCGTTGCCACGATGTTAATCTCTACGCTAGAACTCCAAGGATTTAAAAGCTTTGCCCAGAAAACCAGGGTGCAATTTGACACGGGGATTACTGCGATTGTAGGGCCCAATGGGTGTGGTAAATCTAATATTGTTGACGCCCTTCGATGGGTCTTGGGGGAGCAGCGCGCCTCGATGTTGCGTTCGAGTAGCATGAATGATGTCGTGTTTAATGGGACAGCCTCACGCAAGTCTCTCGGAATGGCAGAGGTTTCACTGACGCTACTCAACAATAAAGGCGTCTTGCCGACAGAGTACTCTGATGTAACCATTACCCGTCGTCTCTACCGTTCGGGGCAGAGTGAATACCTGCTGAATAATCAGTCGGTTCGCCTCAAGGACATTATGAACCTGTTCATGGATACCGGAATGGGTGTGGATGCTTACTCGGTGATTGAGCTCAAGATGGTGGAAGAAATTCTAAGCGACAAAAACCAAGAACGACGCCGTTTGTTTGAGGAAGCTGCGGGCATCACTCGCTACAAGGATCGACGGAAACAAACCCGCAGACGGCTGGACGAGACGTTGGCAGACTTGCAGAGAGTCGAGGATATCTTGCGCGAAGTACAAAAAAATGTTCGTTCGCTAGAGCTACAGTCACAGCGGGCGATGAAGTCGAAGGAATGGGCGTTGGGTCTGGAGCGCCTGGATCAACAATTGCACCGTTTTGAGGTGGAGAAGTTGGATGCAGAGCTTGGACCATTGCGTGAGGCCATTGGCGAACTGGAACGGGAAAAGGCAAAGATCCAGGCGACGCTGGGCGAGCTGGAGGCAAAGGAAGCGACCGGGCAACAGCATGTGATCAAGGCAGAGCAAGCTGAAGCGAAGGCGGTTCAAGCGACCCGGCAGGTGGAGCAGCAATTGCAAGAACTACAAAGTGCGATCGCCGTGGCCAAAGAGAAAGTGATTGCCGAACAGTCCTTAATTAAGCAGTATGAGGAGGATGTCACGCAAAGTACCGCTGACATTGAGACCCTCAAAAAGGTAAAGGAAACGTCTGAGGCCTCCATTAGCGAGCTCGACAAAGAACTCACGGGATCGTCGGAAGAGCTCGAGGCGTCGCGTGAAGCGTTTCGTGTGGTACAGCAGTCGTATTCTCAAACGCGCACAGCGGTAATGGAAGCAGAGATCGCATTAAGTCGTTTAGAGAATGATCTCCGAGAGATTCAAAACACTCGGGTTCGCTTGGAATCGAAGATCGAGAGTGCAACGGGAGATCAGGACCGTATCAACGAAGAGCTAAGCCAGGCACAGGCGCAGGCCACGCAATTACAAAAAGAAATCGGTCATCGCCAAAAAGAGGCCAATGAAGCCGCCAAAGCGGTGGAAAAAGCAAAAATAGCGTTTCAAAAAGCTCAAAAAGATCGTGATGTTGCCTCTGAGGCGTTAGCTGAGGCTCGCAACCGGGTACAGCAAGCTACCTCTGAGCGTGCGGCTTTGGAAAAGCAAAAAGAGCTATTTCAATCCCTTGCCGAATCGCGTGAGCAAGATCCCCAAAGTGTGTCGGAGTTATTCGACTCTTGGCCTGCTGCCCCTAGCTCTATGAGGACGCTTTCGGAAGCGGTTCAAACCGATCCAGAACATGCCTCTGCCCTTGCTGCCGCGCTTGGTGCTTTACAATTTGCTGTGTTGTTGCCCAATGCAGATACCATCAACGATGCCATTACCTTTTTGGACACAAACCAAAAAGGGCGTGCACATTTTATCGATGAGTCGGCGCTCAAGGCACTTCCTTCACCCAAGGTTCATCCATCCTCCGTAGCGCATCATGTTCGGTGCGACGCTAGCTTGAAGCCTTTAGTGGAGTTTCTTTTGGGTCAGGTCTTGATCGCGCCAACACTCAAAGAGGCAAAAAGCTTAGGTCATGAGGGGTGGGTTGTCACACATCAGGGTGAGCGGTTGTATGCGAATGGGTTGAATGGGAACGTCGCGGTGGAGGCAGGCTCC
>DDIC01000086.1:570-11654 GCA_002338335.1 Bacteroidetes bacterium UBA1860 | reverse complement strand
AGGCAGGCTCCTCTGATGCGACTAGCGCCTCAGGGATTCGACTTGGGCTCACCGAAACACTCCAGCGGCTAGATAAAGAGATCAAGGTGCAAGAAGGTGTGTTACAGAAGGCCTCCCAAGCTGTCGAGCAAGCACAGGCCTCGCTTGATGGCTTCGCCCTAGACACCCTGGAACAGGCGTATCAAAAAGCTCAAGAGAGTTCCAATACACACCAACGTGAGCTCCATAGCTTGACTCAAAGAAACCAATGGGTGCAGCGACGTCAAAAAGAATTGGAGGAGCAACAAGCTCAACTAAGTACCAGAGAGGATGCCTCTCAAACGGAGCTAACCGATCTTGAGCCAAAACAAACGTCTCTTGAAACATCGATAAAGACGCAGCGGGGACAATTAACTTCCTTAAAAAACACTCTCGAAGAGCTCGACAAAGATCGATCGGTCCAGCAAAATCGGTTTAATAATGCACAGCTTCGTCACAATGATGTGAAAAATCGCGTCGAGACGGTCGAAAATGACCGAAGACGAGCTACAGAAAACATCCAGACGTACGCCCGACGGCTTGAGGAACGGAAAAAAACCATTGCGCAAAGCACCAAGACGATAGAAGACCTCCAAGCCACGATGGCTCAACATGCCAAACGCGTGGAAGCGCTCACTCAAGAGTTGGCCACCGCACAGCAACATCAGCAGGCATGTGAAAAAGCCTCTGGTGAAGCTCGCGGATCTATGAACGCGCTTGATACAGAGCTGCGTGATCTGCGGAAACGCAAAGAGAACAACACTGAATTGCTTCACCTCCAACAATTAACCTTGGAGAAAAAAGAGTTTACGCGCAAGAGCTACACAGACCATATCTGGGAGACTTACAGCCTCGTAATGGATCAATTGGAGGTCGAGGTCCCTGAGGATTTTGACCCCGACGAAGCGCGCAAGAACATCGCCGATCTGCGTCAAAAACTGCATCGCGCTGGGGACATTAACCCATTGGCGGTCGAAGAATTTGAGCAGGAAAAGGAGCGCCTAGAATTCATGGAAGGACAAATTGAGGACCTTCAGCAAGCAGAAAAAGAGTTAACCCAGACCATTGAAGACATTAACCGGGAAGCTACAGAGCGCTTTCAGAAGGTATTTGGTGAGATTCGCGAGAACTTTAAGCGTGTGTTTGCCACATTATTTAAGGAAAGTGACACCTGTGATTTATTGTTGGATGAGGAGGCAGAGGATCCACTGGAAGCCAAAATCCACATACTTGCCAATCCATCTGGGAAAAGACCTTCTGGAATTAGCCAATTATCAGGTGGAGAAAAAACGCTGACCGCCATTGCGTTGTTGTTTGCAATATACCAGGTCAAGCCATCCCCATTTTGTGTGCTAGATGAGGTGGATGCTCCCTTGGACGATGCCAATATTGAGCGATTTTCCTCGATGATTCGAAGTTTTGCTAATCAAACGCAGTTCATTATCATCACGCACAACAAAAAAACGATGGCGAAGGCGGAGATGATGTATGGAGTCACGATGCCGGAAACAGGTGTGAGTCGATTGGTGGGGGTGCAGCTTGGAGATATGGATGCATAGCCTGAGGCAGCAATCCATGCGCTGACAGACAACTTTAAAATGACAGCATGGCCAGAAAGACCTTTGACATACCCTCGATGTACCACGCTTCGATCATTAAAACGATCAAGGATGCAACGGCTATAACCGATCCACGCAAGAAAGAGCTCGAGCCAACCGTGCTCCATTTTGGCCCTGTGGATGTGCTCATCCCTCGCCATTTTGGGTTCTGTTATGGGGTCGAAAATGCCATTGACATAGCCTATCGAACGTTGGATGAGAATCCTGGCAAACGTGTCTACTTCCTCAGCGAAATGATTCACAACCCGACGGTGAACGAAGATCTTGAGCGACGTGGCGTGCAATTCTTGTATGAAACCGACGGCTCGGTTCGCATTCCCATGAGTGAGTTGACCGCCGAGGATATTGTCGTCGTGCCCGCCTTTGGGACGACCCTAGAAATTGAGCAGTCACTTAAAGAGATTGGCATTGACCCCTATTCCTACAATACGACATGCCCTTTTGTCGAAAAAGTGTGGAAACGAGGGCATCAACTTGGCAAAAAAGGGTATTCGTTGGTCATTCATGGCAAGCACCAGCACGAAGAGACTCGAGCCACGTTTTCCCATAGCGCGTCCCACTCTCCGACCGTCGTCGTTCTCAATCCAGAAGAGGCCCAACAGTTGGCCGATATTGTGACGGGGGATCGCCCAATAGAGGACTTTGAACCTCTGTTTCGCCACAAGGCTACGCCTGGATTTGACCCGCTCAAAGACCTGAAGCAATTTGGGGTGATCAACCAAACCACCATGCTTGCCACGGAGACGCAACAGGTCATGGAAATCTTGAAGAAAGCATCCGAAACCTTGGCCACACGGGTTGAAGATCCCATCGATTTTGCCGACACCAACGACACGCTATGTTATGCCACCAACGAGAATCAGTCCGCAACATTGGCCTTGGCAAAGGCTGAGCCTGATCTTGCGCTTGTGGTGGGTGGGTATAATTCGTCCAACACCATGCACCTCGTTGAAATCTTAGAGCATGTTTGCCCCACCTTCCATGTACGAGACGTCAGTGAATTGGAGTCGCCCCAGCGCATCCATCACTTTAATCAATGGACCAAACAGAGGCTTACGACCAATCGTTGGTTGGACGGCATCCTAGACGATCACTATGATACCCACTCTCGCCCCCTTCAAATTGCGCTCAATTCTGGCGCCTCTTGTCCAGATGTCTTGGTCGATGAGGTCTTGCTCAAGCTCTTAGAATGGTTTGACGAGACGTATCAGCTGGATTGCGCACCTCTAGAGGAGGTCATGGCACCCTATCAAGGGTCTATCACGTCATAATAGGCTACCTGCACGGGCGACACGCCTAGCCAATCAAGCACGAAAGCCTCTGACGTTTTTTGAATCTCGGGCTGGACAAATCCTGTTTGGTCAGCTTCTAACACATCATAGGCCAACACCGCACGTACGGGTCGTTGCTGCATCACCTCCTGATATTGATCCACAGGGACTAAAAAACGAACCGTTACACTGGATGGATCGAGCGTGTACTCTTTCCCCAAGGGGGCTCCTAGGATGTCGATGAACAGTGTCAGCTCACCCTCGGTAAATTGCTTGACCGGTTGCTCAAATTGGACTGCCTCTACATCCAATTCGAGGCCATTGTGAGCCGATGCCAAGGGAATGGCTCGAGTCACCGTACGGCGCACATCTTCTAGACTCAACTCCAAAGTGGACCACGATTCTAACGCCTCAACTACACTTTGTCCGCCTGTAACTCGAACACTTTCGGGTTGCACATTCCAAGGACCAAACGGGCCATGCTGTTGTTCATAACTCAGTTGAATCGCAGGGCGAATAGGCACTTTTTTGGTCACTTTTGGCTCGTAATCCAACGTTAAGGACACTGGAGAGACACGTTGTATCGATAGGCCTGGAAAAGACGACAATTCTGTCCCTACCAAAGCTTGGACATTCACTTGTGAGGGCGCATCACCCAGGATCACGTTGACCACAGGGCGATTCGTCGCCATCGACACCAGTTGCCAACCCTCAGCCGTAACCTCGGCAGTGGCTACCTCTGGCCACTCAGTGACCAACACCTCGTTTTCTGGGAGCTCTGCCAATCGCAAAGCGACCTCCAATTCCGTCGTGTAGGTATTATTTAGATTCACAAGCATCCACAGGATAATGGCTATCCCAAGCGAAATTCCCATCGCAATCAATCGTTGCGTACGGGTTTGAGTGCCTCGCTTTTTTCCTGCAAGCTCCCCCGAGTCATCCTCGGCAAGGCCTGCACGAACCAACCATGTCCAAAGTTTTTGCTTCATTGATCTTGCCCTTTACCCTCTCACTCGTAATTGCTCCACCACCTGCTGCCCAGCCAGTTCATTAAGCTTTTGCTTAATCATCACTTGGTTCATGTGGATTTCGTGGCGCCACGCAGCATCAGGCACGGTGAATATGAGCACGTCTCGCTCAAAATGGACCCTAGAAACTCGCTCTGCCAACAGCGGGCCCAGCGCCTCTTGCCACACCGATAATATACGTCCTCGCATCACCTTTTCCTTCTCTGGATGATCCTCAAAGTAGGTGGTCAGAAGTGATCCTAGACCTTGAGGCTTGCGTGGTGGTTTAGAGGGTGACATACAACGTGTTTTTGTCCGTGAGTGCTGAGCACGAATCGAATAATGTGGTCGTAGCGGATGTGATGAACACTTGCAAACCCAGTCCGTCCAACAAAGCACAGACATCGGCGCGGTTTGCATCATCAAGATTGCCAAAAACATCGTCTAAAATCAATATGGGTGGCTCCTCATGGTGCTCATGAAAATAAACCGCCTCGGCAAGCTTGAGTGCAAGCACAAACAAACGGTGTTGCCCTTGTGATCCAAATTGGCGCAACGGAAGCCCGTTGAGTCCAAAAGCCAGCTCATCCCGATGGGGGCCTATGAGGGATAACCCTCGCTCTTGTTCACGATCAAAGGCAGCCTCCATCGCAACAAGCGCATCCTCCACCGTGGGAAGCATCGATGAGGACGCTTGGGGCACAAACGTTTTGTATTCGAGCGTCGGTTGGGTGCGCGTTGTCGTGCTCGGTTGGGCGCCAGATTGCGCACCCAGAGCACTAAATTGCTTCTGCAATCCCTTTTCAAGCTCTTCTACCAAGGTAATACGAGCTCGTACTATATCCACGGCAGCCTTAGCGTAAGGCTCATTCCACGGCTCAAGTGCTTGCTTCAGAGTGTTGTCACTCGTCGAGCGGCCTTCAGCATACCCACCTCGCCCAGATTGAGCAAACTGCCCCAAAAGCGCATTACGCTGTCGCCTCACTTGACGAAATCGCAACAACGATTCTAAATACGCCGGCGATAATTGTGCCAGGAATCCATCTAAAAACGATCGCCGAAAGGCCGGCCCTTCGTGGCTCAATTCATGGTCTTCACTCGAAATCACTACCACTGGCACGCGACCAATCAAATGGTGAAGCTTTTCCAGAGGGGAGCCGTTGACGTAGAACTGTTTTGGTGGCTTCTCGGATCCATCGTACTGACATTCCAATTTCATCTTAGAGCGCTGAGATGAGGAAAACGACGCCTCAATATGAAACTTCGCTCCTGGCTTGCGCGCCAACCATCGATCGGTTTTGGTCACAAAGCTCCTCGACATGCAAACCATATGAATGGCATCCACCACGCTGGTCTTGCCTACCCCATTGGGTCCAGTCAGGATCGTGAATTGGGGATGAGGGGTGAGCTCAAACTCTTGATGTATTCGAACGTTAGAGAGCTTGAGGGAATGGAGCTTCATAGTCCGAAGACATCCGCACCCAAATACACGGCTCGATCGCCTAGTTGTTCCTCAATGCGAAGGAGTTGATTGTATTTTGCCATGCGATCCGTACGACTCAAGGACCCTGTTTTGATTTGGCCGGAATTCACCGCAACCGCCAAATCGGCGATGGTCGTATCCTCCGTTTCGCCCGAGCGATGAGATATCACCGTCGTGAAAGCATTTTTGTGAGCGAGTTCAATCGCATCCAATGTCTCGGTAACGGTGCCAATTTGATTCACTTTGATAAGAATCGAATTCCCGACGCCCTCCTCGATGCCACGGGCCAGTCGATCGGTGTTGGTTACAAACAAATCATCCCCCACCAATTGCACACGCTCGCCGAGAGTATCAGTCAGCGTCATCCATCCATCCCAGTCATCTTCTTGCATACCATCTTCAATCGAGATAATGGGGTATTTATCAATCCATTCAGACCAATAATCGACCATTTCATCCGAGCTACGTTTTGAGCCATCGCTCCATTTGAACTCATACAGTCCGGTCTCCGTATTATAGAATTCCGAGCTCGCTGGGTCCAGCGCAAGCAACACATCATCCTGAGGCTTGAATCCTGCTTTTTCGATCGCTTGCAAAATGACCTCTACCGCTTCCTCATTGGATTTGAGGTTGGGTGCAAAGCCCCCTTCATCTCCCACCGATGTGTTTAGCCCTTTTTCTGACAACACTTTTTTGAGCGTATGGAAAATTTCTGCACCCATTCGCAGTGCATCCGAGAACTGCTCCGCCCCCACTGGGACAATCATAAACTCTTGCAGATCCATATTGTTATCGGCGTGAGATCCCCCGTTAATAATATTCATCATCGGTACTGGCAACGTCTTGGCATTCACTCCACCCATGTAGCGCCATAATGGCAACCCCGTCGTGTTGGCCGCTGCCTTGCAGACCGCCATCGAGACGCCTAAAATCGCATTCGCCCCTAGATTGGCCTTATTTTCGGTTCCATCTAGATCCAGCAAAAGTTCATCAATAGAGGTTTGCTCAAACACAGATTGCCCGATGAGTGCCTCTTGGATCGTCGTATTGACATGGTTTACCGCTTTTAATACCCCTTTGCCCATAAACGCGGTTTTGTCTCCATCTCTGAGCTCAACGGCTTCATACTCGCCTGTCGATGCGCCCGACGGGACAGCGGCTCGGCCTACAAGACCATCTTCGGTCAACACTTCTGCCTCAAGTGTGGGATTACCGCGTGAATCTAAAATTTGTCGTGCTAAAACGGCTTCAATCAAGCTCATGGGAAAGGGAATTTTGTTCAGGTTTGAGGGAAGATACAAACCTTATGTTAAGCACACATGAGGCTTATCGACGTACGCCAAAAACCTACTTATCGACGTGCGCCAAAGCTAAAGGAGAGCATTGGCGTCACAAAGAACGATTGTGAGTCGAAAAAGGGCTCATAAACTAGGGCTCCATTATCATCAACCAAGTAGGGGAAATCCCCAGGGCCCGCAAATTCATTAATGGCAGGTTGATTTGGCATCATCATCTGAATGGCCTCGGGATAATAGTACATCATCACGGAAAATTCGACACGTCCAACACGAGAAAGATCCTCCCCAAAATCGAGTCCAATAGAGAACTCACTCACTGCACCCACACTCCAGGACCCATCGCCCCATCCGCTTAACGCATCATTGGTTTGCTCAAAATAATCGATAAAACGCTCACGGTATCCACTGCCGTCGGCATCATTAAAGTAAGGATAGGTAAAAGCAAAAACGGGACCCGCTGCACCAGAAACAAAGAATCGATAGCTTTCGTCAATGCGGTCGGCAAATAAACGGTAACGAGCACCTGCTTGCAAGGGGATCGACAGACCACGCTTGTATTTGTTTGGGACAACCTGCGTACCAAAAAAGATATCGGTGTAGGTTTGCTCAGAAACGTCTCGCAAACCAGTAAGCGTGATATGCGAAAATAGGCTCCAGCGCGGATTCAGGAGTTTATCATAGCGGCCACGCAGTCCAAATCCATAATTGTTGGCAATGATGCCGACCGAATAACTTCGCCGGAAGCCCTCTGTATACGGGCCTCCCAGTTGATACACCTCCAATACAGCAGGCTCCTGAATGAGTCGAGCCTGGTCTTGAGACATAGTGGGCTCGGTGCCTTGCTGCGTGGTGTCAGGGGCGACGGTCGATTGAGCGCCTGCAACAACAGGAATCAACCCAAGTGACCCTGCTGTTAAGGAGCCAACCCATAATGACCACATAAAGGCTGTCAGAGCAGAGAATCGCAGGAATTGAAGAGGTTTTCCTACGTGGGTTGCGTCTTGGAAAGAAGTGGAATTGATCATGGTTGTAAATTGATGTCTTTTTTCATTAAACTCAATCAGTTTAATCCAAAAAACCATTATGAGCACAGTACATCGATACGTCATTTTCGGGCCAGATACCGCATTGGCCCAAATGCCGGCCAAAGTATTGGAGGCTGTGAAGCCAAAATTCTCCTATGAGTATAACTCTCAAACAACTGGTGATATTGTCGTCGTTTCCGTGTATGAAGAATATGAGAGAGCTAGCAACTCCACCGTTACATTGACGACCGTGATTGAAAAAAATTCAAAATTTGTGCGTGTTCAGCTCAAAAAAGCGGGTGGTCGCATTGGATTTCGTGGATCGTCGATCCGGGAAGAACAAAATATTGAGTCTGGCTTCTTGGAGTTTGTCATGGATTTTGCCGATCGCCATGGATGCTCCATGCAAAAAGATACCTCTGCCGACGAGCCAGAAGAATAATCCTACATGGCTTCTTCCCCTGTCCCCCCAACTCCACAGGAGTGGACGGTTTTATCCATGATGGAATGGGCTACAGCCTATTTTACGTCCAAACAGGTAGATCAACCTCGATTGAGTATAGAGTGGCTTTTGGCCGATGTGCTGGGCATGCCTCGCCTACAACTCTATCTCCATTTTGACCGACCCCTTACCAACACAGAGCGTGACGCATTGCGTAAGGGGGTCAAAGCTAGAGCCACCCACAAACCTTTGCAGTACATCACAGGCTCGACCTCATTCATGGGACTAGAGATTCAGCTCAACGAACATGTCCTGATTCCTCGGCCCGAAACCGAAGAATTGGTGGAGCAAGCGTTATCTCGTTGGACGAAGAGTATGCAAGACCCCGTGGTACTGGATGTTGGATCAGGCTCCGGTTGTATTGCGCTAGCGGTCAAGGCTGCATTGACCGGGGCGACCGTACATGGTGTGGAGCTTTCAGAGGAAGCGTTGGCTGTATCTCAACGTAATAGTGAGTCGCTAGGGCTGCCTATCCAGTGGCATCATGGATCGCTGGCAGCACCACCCCAAGAGGCCCCATGGTCCCAACCCCATAGCATAGACTGGTTGCTGAGCAATCCCCCCTACATTCATCCAGAGGAAGCCCGTTCGATGCACCCCCAGGTTAAAGACTTTGAACCTGCTCAGGCCCTATTCACCAATGATCCTGTGGGGATGTATACCCAATTATGGACATTGGCCTCCACTGTCTTGAAGCCTACAGGCGTGTTGGGTTTTGAATGTAATCCATTGACCATTCGTGAGATCCTTGATACCGGAATTCGTCTTGGTTTTGAAGGAGAAGTTGTAGCCGATATTCAAGGTTATGAGCGCTTCATTTTTGCTCAACGAGCGCATTGAGACGCGTCGCATAAAGTCAAGATGTTTCTCGTTAAAATGAATGTGGATAACTTGTGGAAAAATAGTTGGGTGATGATGAGTTTGGAGGTGATTCGCGCCTATCGGATGAATGAAGCGCACCTTTAATTTTAATCCACAGGTGGTCTTGATTTTCAACAAAGACCCTAAGCTATTGATTATCAATGCATCTAGGCATTCACGTCTTTGTGGATAACTTTTTTATCCACGAAATCTCAGGCTTTGAGTTGACCCAAAGTTTTGCAACCTTCTTTCCAACAGAAGGTGTAAAAAAGGGAATAAACGGTGTTGATAACTTACTCGATATGATGCACATCAACACCAAAAATAGGTAACCTAGTCAGCACGTTTGACTTACGAGAATGGGAAACACAATTACAAAAGCAGAACAATACTGGGAAGAATGTCTTGAAGTGATCAAAGACAATATTAGCTACCAAAAATATAAGTCCTGGTTTGAGCCCATCATCCCCCTCCACTACGAATTAAACACCCTTACCATCCAAGTGCCTAGTCAGTTTTGGTACGAGTGGTTAGAAGAGCATTACTACACAATCCTCCGTTCGACTGTAGCCAAGGTCTTAGGCCCAGAAGGAAAACTCGAGTATAGCGTAGTTGTAGAAAAGGCAGAAGATCTCATGGAGCAGCGCAGTGTGTTCCTACCCCAACGCCCCATGCCCCCGACCAAACCACAGGAGATGAGTTATGCCTACACAGACTACTCCCCCGGGCGCATAGAAAACCCATTTGTCATCCCTGGAATTCGAAAGACGCAGGTCGACTCCAACCTCAACCCTAATTATGTCTTTGATCGCTTCATCGAAGGAGATTGTAACCGCCTAGCACGCTCCGCAGCCATGGCCATATCAGAAAACCCGGGCAAAAACTCCTTTAACCCGTTTTTTGTCTATGGCACGACAGGCCTAGGCAAGACTCACCTTGTCCAAAGCATTGGCAACCGAATCAAAAAAGAGCACGGGGATGATCTCTCCATCCTTTATGTAAGCTCAGAGACCTTCACCAACGAGTTTGTTCAAGCGATTCGAAATAACCGTGCAAGTGAATTTTCCACCTTCTACCGCACCATTGATGTGCTCATCGTGGATGATATTCAGTTCTTCAGTGGCAAGGAAAAAACGCAGGAAGAGTTTTTCCACATCTTTAATGCGCTGCATCAGGAGGGAAAACAAATTATCCTATCAAGTGACCGTGCGCCCAAAGATGTACCAGACATCGAAGAGCGACTTATCTCACGCTTTAGTTGGGGACTCAGCGCGGACCTTCAAATCCCAGAGTTTGAGACACGGTATGCCATCCTTGAGCGGAAGTCCGCCGATAATGGCATTACCATTGATCCAAAGGTGCTTGAGTTCATAGCTCATAATTTCAAGTCCAATGTCCGTGACCTGGAAGGCGCGATTATCAAGCTTCTGGCTACCGCATCACTCAAGCAAGTGGATGAAATCGACACGCAAATCGCCAAAAATGTCCTCAAAGACATGGTGAGAAGCTCCAATACGCAGATTTCGATTGAGTCCATCCAAAATTACGTGTGCGATTATTTCGGCATTGAGTCTAACCGTGTGAGGGAAAAAACGCGGAAGCAGGAAGTCGTGGAAGCGCGACAAATTGCGATGTATTTGTCCAAAAAATTCACCAAATCGAGTCTCAAAACGATTGGATTACACTTTGGCGGACGTGATCACTCTACGGTGATTCATGCGATTACCGCGATTGAAGAGCGTGCCTCCACAAGCCCTAAACATCAGCGTATTCTTCGGGAATTAGAGCAGAAGATCGAACTCGCAACGCTGTAATCCCACGAGGTGGCAATGATGGATCGCCTTACCATCCACGGGCTTCAATACCACGGCAAACATGGGTGGTATGACCAAGAAAAAATCGATGGCAATCGCTTTGAGGTCGACCTTGAGGTCCATGGATCGTTTCGAGGGGTGACCCAGCTGGATCAAGTGGCCGATTATGAAGCGATGGAAAAGGAT
>DDIC01000086.1:0-274 GCA_002338335.1 Bacteroidetes bacterium UBA1860 | reverse complement strand
GCGATGGAAAAGGAGATTCGAGCCATTATAGAGGGCCGCTCGATCGACCTCATAGAAACAATGTGCGAACAAATCGGTGAACGTCTCAAATCCAAGATGCCTGCTGGATCCAAAACCTTGAGCGTCCGCGTGCGAAAAGTCCCTCCGCCTATTGAGACGCCCTCGGCATACGCGGAGATTCAAATGAGTTGGGAGATTGTCGATGGATAGACCGGCGAAGCAACCTATATCTACCGTGCCTTCACCCGCCAACCCACCTCAACCTATTCTCTTG
>DDIC01000043.1 GCA_002338335.1 Bacteroidetes bacterium UBA1860 | reverse complement strand
TTCATTTGAGTCGGTAGAGGCAGGCGCCAAGTATTTTTCACATGAAGAAGGAGGGGCGAGTCATTGCTATTCGCGTATCGAAAACCCTACCGTTCAGTTGCTCGAAAATGCCATGGCTGATCTGGAAGCCCATGGTGGCCAAGAGGACTTGGAGGCACTAGCGTTTGCATCTGGAATGTCGGCGATCTCTGCCGGGATAATGGCCTTAGGAAAAGGAGGTGTCGTACTCGCTCAAGATGCGTTATATGCGGGGACAGACCAGCTAAAAGAGGGTTTGGCGGCAGAGTATGGTGTCACGGTAAACACATTTGACGGCAC
The DNA here is from genome assembly GCA_002338335.1 of Bacteroidetes bacterium UBA1860. Lineage (GTDB taxonomy): Bacteria > Bacteroidota > Rhodothermia > Balneolales > Balneolaceae > UBA8296. The sequence goes on along the minus strand of DDIC01000043.1, from coordinate 6,886 downwards.
GAGTGTACAGTCGTTTGAGCAAGCCTTGGCAGAGGCTGAGGGACCCATTAAACTGGTCTACCTTGAGTCGATTGCCAATCCAGTCATGCGCCTGACGGATATACATGCTATTTCTTCCCGTGCTCATGATACAGGTGCATTGGTGATGATTGATAATACTTTTTGTACGCCTTATTTCATGCAGCCGATAGCGTTAGGAGCCGATGTGGTGGCTTATTCTACGACAAAATATCAAGGCGGCCATGGCAATATCGTAGGAGGGGTTTTGGTTGGACGCAAGGGATTGCTTCACGACGGCGAAGTGCAGAAGTACCGTAAGTTTTTTGGCGGAATACCAGGTCCATTTGATGCGTGGTTAACACTTCAAGGACTCAAAACCATGGCGGTACGTATGGAGCGTCATGGGGAGAATGCCATGGCCGTGGCACAGTGGCTAGAAAAAGATCCGCGCGTGTCAAACGTATGGTATCCAGGACTAGAGAGTCATCCAGATCATGAGCTTGCAAAGCGGGAAATGCCTAACGGTTTTGGAGGGATGATAGGATTTGAACTTGCTGGGGGCGCACAAGCCGGGGCTTCCATGATGAACCGCGTCCAACTCTGTACACTTGCTGTGTCTTTGGGTGCGGTCGATACGCTCATTCAGCATCCAGCGTCGATGACTCATGCCGATCTTGATCCTGAAGTGAGGCGACGTACTGGGATCACAGATGGACTTGTGAGGCTGTCCGTAGGTCTCGAGGCTGTGGATGATTTGATTGCGGATCTGGATCAAGCGATGGGATGAGGGGATACGAGTGTTACGGTCTTAACAGGAGCTGCAGAAGACGCCAGTTATAGCCCTACTCGTAATGGCTCCACATACGAATGACCTTGACCACTTTTTCATTCTCATAGACTTGGTACACGAGTCTATGTTGGATATTGATTCTTCTCGATTGGGCACCTTTTAGATTCCCCACTAAACTTTCATAGGGTGGATACGCAGTCCATGGATCTTCCGCCAGAATGTCCAAGAGTTGTTCAATCTTTGGCTTTAAGCCAGCTGAAGAAGCTTTTTTGGCATCTTTTTTGGCCTGTTTGGTGTAGACAAGACGAAACGTTTTCACCAATCTAGGTCTTCCTCAGTCTCATCCAAAGGTGTATTGAGCCCTTCCTGAATGGATTCGGTCATGCCGGGGATCGAATTCAAATACAGTGTCTCCTGCATGGCATCCCAGTCTGACTTTCCAACAAGTACCGCGTCACCACGTTTGGTTGTGAGGAGTACTGGTTCGTTTGTTTCGCACGTTTCGTCGATAATTCGATAAATATCTTTTCGAGCTTGGGTTGCGGAGAGTGATTTCATAACATAGGCTGATGTCTGATTTCAATAAACGTACGTAATTATGTACGTATTATCAAGCTCTCCAAATTCCCTATATTTTGGTCGAATAATTTGAAAATCTAATCCTGCTCTTATCCCATGACAGATCCCACAGTTACCCTCGAGATTGCATTAGAACACGGCCTGACGGAAGAAGAGTATGGGATGATATGTGATAGACTTGGCAGGGTGCCGACGTGGACGGAATTAGGGGTCTATTCGGTGATGTGGAGTGAGCATTGCTCGTACAAAAACTCCATTCTCGAGCTCAAAAAGCTCCCTCGATCTGGCCCAGCCTTGCTTGTGGAAGCGGGCGAGGAGAATGCGGGATTAGTAGACATCGGGGACGGATACGCGTGTGCCTTCAAAATTGAGTCTCATAATCATCCCTCGGCTGTGGAACCGTACCAAGGAGCGGCGACAGGTGTGGGTGGGATTCACCGTGATATCTTCACGATGGGGGCCCGCCCAATTGCTAGTTTGAACTCCCTCCGTTTTGGGAGCCCCGATGCGCCACGGGTAAAATATCTACTCGATGGCGTGGTTCGAGGGATTGGCGATTATGGAAATTCATTTGGCGTACCCGTCGTAGGTGGCGAGGTGGTGTTTGACCCTGTCTATGAAGGTAATCCATTGGTGAATGCGATGTCTGTGGGTGTCGTGAAAGTAGGCGAAACGGTTTCGGCGATTGCCCATGGCGTGGGAAATCCTGTCATCATTGTGGGTTCACGAACAGGGCGTGATGGCATTCATGGTGCAACCTTTGCCTCGGAAGAGATTAGCGAGGAGAGTGAAGCCAAGCGTCCAAGTGTTCAGGTGGGGGATCCTTTTACCGAGAAATTGTTGCTTGAGGCAAGCCTTGAAGCACTCAAAACGGGGGCAATCGTTGGAATGCAGGATATGGGAGCTGCTGGAATTGCCTGCTCGACCTCAGAAATGTCCGAAAAAGGGAATGCGGGGATGCGGATTAATCTGGATCTCGTGCCGGCTCGTGAGGAAGGCATGACGGCGTATGAACTCTTGCTTAGCGAGTCCCAGGAACGGATGCTTGTGGTTGTTGAGAAGGGACGCGAGCAAGAAGTGCTTGATGTGTATCACAAGTGGGACCTTCAGGCGGTGATGATTGGCGAAGTGACCGAGGGAGATCGTGTGATTTACGAAAAGGATGGAGAGGTGAAGGCCGATATCCCGGCCGAATCGTTGGTTCTAGGAGGGGGAGCGCCTCAATATGTGCGCGAAGCAACCCGCCCCGCCTACCTTGACGATCTTGCGGCACAACCAGAGCCACCATTTGATCCTGCCGAATCGTTTGGAGAGTCAGTGAGGACGCTGATGGGCTCACCGAATATCGCCTCCAAGCGATGGGTCTTTGAGCAGTATGACACGATGGTTCGGACCAATACGGTGGTTGGGCCTGGTGAATCGGATGCGGGAGTGATTCGCTTGAAGGGATCCAAAAAAGGGCTCGCTGTCAAGACAGATTGCAACGCGAAATATGTGTATCTGAATCCCCATTGCGGTGGCATGATTGCGGTAGCAGAATCTGCACGGAATGTCGTGTGCTCAGGCGGGAAGCCAGTGGCTATCACCAACTGTCTCAATTTTGGGAATCCGTATAAACCTGAGGTGTACTGGACGTTCAAAGAGGCCCTGCGTGGGATGGGTGATGCGTGTCGAGCTTTGGAAACCCCGGTGACAGGCGGAAATGTCAGCTTTTATAATGAGAATCCAACCGGTGCGATCTATCCTACCCCTACGATTGGAATGTTAGGGATCGTAGAGGATGTGGACGCCCATGCCATGACCGCAAGCTTCAAGCAATCTGGTGACGAGGTGTTTTATGTGGGATCGACTCGTCGGGGACTTGATGGGAGTGAATATTTGGATGTGCTGCACGCGACCAAAGGGAAAGATGCACCTGCGATGGACTTGGACGAAGAGCTTCGAGTGCAAGCTGCGGTGTTGGAGGCGATTCGCTCAGGGTTGGTGAATGCGGCTCATGATGTGTCTGCAGGCGGGCTGGCCGTGACACTAGCTGAGATGGCCGTATTTGGAGGTTTTGGGGCGGCCTGCTCGTTGGATTCTGTGGCTGAATTGATGGGGATTTCAATGCGCGAGGCGTTGTTTAGTGAAGCGCAAAGTGGAGTTGTCCTTACGATCGATGGATCGGACGCAGACACAGCCAAAAAATCGAGCGAAGCGTTGCATGCGCTCTGTGAAAAGCACCAGATTCCATTATATTCATTAGGTCATACGGGTGGGAAGGCCACGGAAACAGGCTCTGAGTCTTTAGAGAATCCAGCCACATTAACGCTGGGAGCTGACATCCACCTAGATGTGACGGAGCTACATACAATCTATGAATCTGCGCCCTTTGCAAAGGGATAAAACAGGAGTGGCGCACAAAAAACGAGCTAGCTATGCATACATCTCCACAAGACGTCCATAAAGTTCTCGGTAAACACTTGCTCACGGACGGGTTTGACATGGTTCTCGATCTCGAGAACAGCCATGGTGCCCATTTGCGTGACGCCAAAACAGGGACCGATTACGTTGACTTTTTCACCTTTTTTGCGTCCAATCCGTTGGGGATGAATCACCCTAAAATGGCTGGGCACGAGGCGTTTCGTAAGGCTATGCACGAGGTAGCGATTCATAATCCATCCAATAGTGACGTCTATACACAGCAGATGGCCGATTTTGTCGAGACCTTTTCCCGCGTAGGGATTCCTGATTATTTGCCGCACTCCTTTTTTGTCGCTGGGGGTGGTTTGGCGGTAGAAAATGCCATGAAAACAGCCTTCGATTGGAAGGTGCAGAAGAATTTTCAGAAGGGATACCGTGACGAAGTGGGTACGATGGTGATGCACTTTGAGCACGCATTTCATGGTCGGACGGGATACACCATGTCGGTCACAAACACCGAACCTACCAAGGTGAAGTACTTCCCCAAATTTGATTGGCCACGAGTCTCCAGCCCGGCCATGCATTATCCCGAAACCCCAGAGGTGATCACCGATGTGGAGCATCGCGAAAAACTCGCCATTGCCCAGGCCGAGCGGTTTTTCATGGAGTATCCCGACGAGATTGCCTGCATTTTGATTGAGCCCATTCAAGCAGAAGGGGGTGACCGCCATTTTCGACCTGAGTTTCATCAGGAACTTCGTCGCCTTGCCGATGAGAATGAAGCGTTGTTGATTTATGACGAGGTGCAAACAGGGGTGGGATTATCTGGAAAATTCTGGTGTCATGAGCATTATGTCCAACCTGATATCATCGCGTTTGGCAAGAAAGCGCAAGTGTGTGGAATCCTTGCAGGTCGTCGTATCGAAGACATTGACACTCATGTTTTTGCGGTCTCATCACGTATTAACTCTACATGGGGTGGAAACTTGGTCGATATGGTGAGATTCAAACGAATTTTGGAGGTGATTGAAGAGGATAACATTGTCGATCACGTCGCCTCCATGGGTGAATTGCTCCTTGAAAAGATCCAGGGAATGACGCAGAATCATGAGTTTATATCCAATCCACGCGGAAAAGGGCTCATGTGTGCGATGGATTTGCCTGATATGCACTCACGCAACGCTGTTGTGAAGGAGTGTATGCATAATGAACTGCTTATTCTGCCGTGTGGTCCAAACACAATCCGATTCCGTCCACCACTCAGTGTGACGCAGGATGAACTGCATAAGGGGCTAGAGATCCTTGAAGCGAGCTATGAAACGGCGTTAGGTAAATGTCCGTTTATCAAGGGTAGAGGGTAGGCGCACGTCGAAGAGTTTGGTGTGTTGCATACCCTAGTGTTGGATACCTAAATACACCAAGAGACTCTTTATGACTAATTTATTACGCTCAACAGCAGGAATCGCAGTACTATTCATTGCCCTACAGCCAATAACAGCTCACGCACAACTTATTTGGGATGGTCCTGAGGTGACATTCACCAAGGCCGATAATGCCGATCCGAGCGCAGCGGCCAATCAAGATAGTATTACCGATGGGGTACTGCTTACACGTGGTAATGCGGGTGTGTTGTACAATGCCGCTTCCGAAAATAGTGCCTCGAATTCATCCCCTATCGGAACCCAATGGGCACAAGGGACTACAGAGGATCTAGCTAATCTCTCTTTTACGACATTAAAGGCAGCTTCTGGTAACCAAATGAAGAACGTGCCAGGCAAAAATTTCGTGCTGTTTCTTGTCGAGGATAGCATATACATCGACCTGACATTTAATTCGTGGACCCAAGGTCAGAATGGAGGAGGGTTTTCGTATACCCGAACCACCGAATCACAAGTTGAGACCTCAACTGAAGGTGTAGGCAGCTCGATACCTGGTGGATTTACATTGGAGCAGAATTACCCAAACCCATTTAATCCCTTAACATCGATTCGTTTTTCTGTATCTCAGGCCTCTGAGATTGCGTTGAAGGTTTATAATATTCTTGGGGCAGAAGTCTCTGTGCTTGTAAATGAGACTATGGCTGTTGGGGTATACGAGGTGGCTTTTGAAGCATCAAGTCTGCCAAGTGGGTCGTATTTTTACAGGCTGGAGGCAGTTCAAGCAGATGGAGCTGTTGCTCAACAAACCCGTCAAATGACGTTGTTGAAATAAACTGTTTGAGGCGCGCCCTACACCATCTGGTGCGAATCGGGCTGAATCACCATTTCGTTTAACACTCCAGGCTGAGGCTGGCTTGCTGCGTAGTAAATCGCCTTGGCCGCTTCTTCGGCAGTAAGCATTTTTTCCTTTTGGACACGCATTTGAACAATGTCTGAATCCCAAAATGGCGTACCCACACCGCCTAGGTATAACAAGCTAAATCCAATTCCATCTCGCTTATGATCTTCCACGAGCGCTTTGGTGAACCCAGCAACCGCAAACTTAGATGCTGAATAGACCGAAGACCCTCGCATCACATGCTTACCAATAATGCCAGGAATTTGGATTACTTTGCCTGATTTTCGCTCAGCCATGTGTGGAATTACCGCCTTGGTCATCAAAATGGTGCCCAGAGTGTTCACATCAAGGATTCGTTTAATGTCATCCACTGATGCGTCTGCAATAGGTTGGATAATGCCGACGCCGAACGCATTCACAAGGATATCAATGGCGCCAAGATTCGTGACGACTTCTTGAACCAATCGGTCGATAGACTCAGGATCCGTGACGTCTACATCCATGACGTAAGCTTCCCCACCGGCACCATTTAGAGTACTGGCTAACGTCTCCGCTGCCGCGCGATTACGCCCAGCAAGAACAACTTTGGCACCTGCCTTGGCAAATAATGTGGCTGTGGCTTGGCCGATGCCACCAGTGGCACCAACGATCAGGACAACTTGGTCTTTCATAACACGAGTTTTGGTCTTATTAGTACTGAGTTTTGATGTAACCATTGTGTCTGTTACATCGTTCGAGTGTTTTTAAAAGTCGAACATAAAAAAAGCCACCATGCAAAGCATGATGGCTTGATAGTGGCGGGGGCAGGATTCGAACCTGCGACCTTCGGGTTATGAG
>DDIC01000079.1 GCA_002338335.1 Bacteroidetes bacterium UBA1860 | reverse complement strand
AAGGCGCTGCACAAATTCTAGAGGCAGCTTTTGGTTCGGTAACGGAAGCTCCCACTGCAGGGTACCTTCAGGATGGACAAAACGGTGAGTGCCCCGGTGTTGTAACCCCTGCAGGCACATTCCCAGGCGCTCCTTACGCCATCTGCACAGGTGACGAAAATGGGTGGTATGACTATCAGCCGAGTGCCAACCTCATTACCCCGATTGCCGGCCGCACGATTGTCCTCAAAACAGCGACAGGAGCCTATGCCAAGCTGCGTATTCTGAGCTATTACAAAGGCGCCCCATCCACACCGGATCCACTCAGTGATGAAGCTCGCTATTATACCTTTGAGTATGTCCTCCAGGATAATGGAAGCACCGATTTAAGTGCCAATTAATTTTGTAAATTTGGGGTGCGAGGAAAAAGCCTCGCGCCTCTTTTTTTCAATTCCAACTAGTGTCATTATGATTCGCATCTCCACCTCACGAACCCTCAAAGGGGGTGTTTCGCTCTTCTTATTTGGGTTTGGTCTAAGTCTACTCAGCACCTTCTCACTTATGGCTCAGGACAGAGGTGAGCGACCGCAAAATCAAGGAGAGCGCACAGAACGACCCGAACGCCCAGCTCAGCAGTCTGAACGGATGCAACGACCTGCTCAGGAGCCTGTCGCGCTGGATTTCGAATCGATCACGATTACCGGACGTGATGGCATCGAAACGATGATTGATGATGTCTCTCGCATCGTCACTATCGGTGGATCGGTCACCGAAATCGTCTATGCACTCGGTTTTGGGCCCAACGTAGTTGGGACCGATATTACCAGCACCTACCCCCGTCAAGTCTTTATGTTGCCACGCCTAGGGGCTTTGCGTCAGTCAAGTGCGGAATCCATTTTGTCCTTGGATCCCTCCATCGTCATCACCACCACAGCGTTGAGCCCGCCTGCGGTTGCCCAACAAGTGCGTGATGCTGGTGTGCCGGTGTTGATTGTGGATGAAGCCACCTCCGTCGAGCTAGCCAAACGTCGTATTCAAGATGTGGGCGAAGCCCTTCGTAGCGCTGACAAAGCCACTGACATCATCACAGCCATGGAGACCCAACTTGCAGAAGCCGCCACCATTCAAGCAGAGATGGATGTAAAGCCCAGTGTACTCTTTATTTACACTCGTGGCGCGGCAATGGTGAATGTCTCTGGAAAAGGGACTGGAGCCGATGCTATTGTGGAGCTTGCAGGTGGGCAAAATGTGATTACACAGTACGAAGGGTATCGTCCCTTGACCGCGGAGGCGGCAGTATCCTCTCAACCCGACATCATTTTAGCGCCTAGCCATGGCGTAGAGATGCTTGGTGGGATGGAGAATTTTATGAATCAGCCCGGCCTCAAACTTACCCCAGCGGCCAAAAATGGACATGTCCGCGCCGTCGATACAGGCATGTTGCTTTCGTTTGGACCTCGCCTTGGGGAAGGTGTCTTAGCGTTAACCCGCGATATGCAGCGGATGATGTCAGAATAATCCACCATGAATGGGTCCCCCTCCTCTCTCTCGGCCTTGCGCCTGGGGAGGTCACAACCTGCCGCCTCGACACATGAGGCCTCTGCAGAGCGTCGCTATCCATTAGGACTCAACGCGACAGGGATCCTTGCTGCACTCACTCTATTATTGGTTGTCGTCTCCGTGCTAGCAGCTGGAGCAGGGGCTCTTGCGATCCCACCTGGTGAAGTGCTTGCGATTCTTGCCAACAAAATTGGTCTTGGAACGGGTCCCAGTGCTGATAGTCGGGCATTACAATATGAGATGGTCCTCACCGGCATTCGACTACCCAGGGTTGTGTTAGGGATCTTGGCAGGAGCAGGTTTATCGGTCGCTGGTGCCTTAATGCAGGGATTGTTTCGCAATCCATTGGCCGATCCAGCGCTCATTGGCGTGTCGAGCGGTGCGTCCTTTGGCGCCTCCCTCATGATTGTGCTGGGTAGCTTGCTTCCAGGCTTCCTCGCCTCCGCCTTTGGGTCGTTTTCCATCGCAATTGCGGCTTTTGTAGCGGGGTTAATTGTGACCTGGATTGTCTATCGCATTGCCACCCACGGTGCCCAAACCAGTGTAACAACCATGCTCCTTGCCGGTATTGCGCTTAATGCACTTTGTGGCGCAGGCACGGGCACATTGATTCTTTTTTCGAACGATAATCAATTGCGGGATCTCACCTTTTGGTCTCTTGGGAGCTTAGGAGCAGCCACATGGACGACCGTATTGGTCGTGGCACCACTCACGATATTGGCGATTGCCTTGACCCCACGAATGGCTCGTGCCTTGAACGCGATGCTCTTGGGCGAATCCGAGGCACAAGCGCTGGGCATTCACACCGAGCGGCTCAAAAAATCCGTGATTGTGTTGTCGGCACTTGCTGTTGGGGCCACAACAGCAGTTACAGGACTCATTGGCTTTGTAGGCCTTGTTGTCCCCCACTTAATAAGATTATCGTTTGGGCCGGATCATCGATTGTTGTTGCCAGCCTCAGCGTTGTTGGGGGCGACATTATTGGTGGCCGCGGATGTGTTGTCCCGCACCTTGATTGCTCCCTCTGAGATCCCCATCGGCATCTTGACGGCGTTGGCAGGAGCCCCGTTCTTCTTGTGGCTTTTGTTGAGGAGTCAAGGAGGCGCATGGGGTGGTGGCAGTGCTCGGGGTAGTGGTGCGCTAGGTGGTGCGCAGGGCGGCAAAGGGGGGCTCACCGATGCTTGAACTGCGTAATATTTCCTACCGTGTGGGTGATACTGCCTTATTGGATCGGGTCTCACTAGAGGTGCATCCAGGCGAGGTATTGGCCATCGTGGGTGCTAACGGAGCAGGAAAAACGACGATTACCAACATTTTGAGTGGCAAAAAAACACCTCAAACTGGCGATGTCATGCTGGATGGTGCCTCTATTCGTTCCTACGAACCCAGTGCGCTTGCTCGACGACGTGCAGTGTTGCCGCAGTTCTCCAATCTCAGTTTTGCCTTCACCGTGTTTGAAGTGGTTCTGCTGGGTCGCACACCTCACCAAACCAGTGCGTCAGCCGATGCCGAGATTTGCCTGGAAGCGATGCGTGTGACCGGTGTGGAACACCTAGCGTCTCGTGAATACCCCACCTTGTCGGGTGGTGAGCAGCAGCGCGTTCATTTAGCCCGGGCGTTGGCCCAAATTTGGCATCCAAACGGTGATGGAGATCGTTATCTTTTCTTAGATGAACCAACTGCGAGTTTGGATCTTGCGCACCAACATCATGTGCTACATATTGCACGTGATTGTGCAAAACTTGGACTCGGCGTCATGGCGGTATTGCATGACCTGAACCTTGCAGCAGAGCATGCCGATCGTATCGCCATCATGCGCCAAGGGACCATTGCTGCGTTGGGGAGTCCAGATGATGTGTTAACCTCCGAGAATATTGAGGCCGCCTTTGATATTTCGGTGATGGTGACGCAACACCCTCATGCCGCGTGCCCCTTGGTGGTCGCTGTGCCTGAGGAAGATATTGACCTACGCTTGGCCCGCGAGGAACAAGCTCTTAATGAAACGATACAACAACTACTCAACGAGTAATCTTATGGACACACCTACAGCTACACCGGACAAACTTGCGACCCAGATTCAATCCTACATTGATAAACGAGAGGTCTACAAAGCGGACAATCCCAAAGCGAGAGCACGAGGCGTGGCCGAGGCGATTGGCTTGAGTGAGGCAGAATTCGTTGCTTTGGACCTTGGGCATCGCAGCAATGAGGATCGCGTTGTGCGCCTTGCAGAAGCCTGGACAGACATCCTTGCCGAGATTGAGAGCTTGGGCGAAGTGATGGCCTTGACCCGCAACGAAGCTTGTGTGCATGAAAAAGTTGGTACCTACAAGAACTTTGAAGTCCATCAAGGGGCTCCCATTGCCTTGTTTGTGGACGAAAAAATCGATTTACGCATCTTTTTGAGCCATTGGGCCCATGGATTTGCGGTGAGCGCTCCAAACGCAATGAACGGAAAAACGATGCATAGCCTGCAGTTTTTTAACAAAGCTGGCGAGGCTGTACACAAGATTTACATGAGAGAGGGCTCCAATATGGAAGCATTTGAGGCGCTTTTGGAGAAGTTCCGTGCCGAGGAGCAGGTCCCCTTGCTTTTTGATGCCCGACCCGAGCAAGCACCCTCTGTGCTTACCACCGAAAAACCAGACAGTGAAATTGATGTCGATGGGTTTTTGGCAGAATGGCGAGCATTGCAAGACACTCACGACTTCTTTGGGATGACCAAAAAGTATGGAGTAACACGGACGCAAGCCTTGCGACTCGCAGAAGGTGAATTCACACGTAAGGTGTCTGTGGGGTCGGCCCGCGATTTGCTCGAAAAGGCAGCGTCATCAGGTACGCCGCTAATGGTATTTGTTGGGAATAAAGGATGCATCCAGATCCATAGTGGTGAGGTCGTTAAGCTCATGGAGCGTGGGCCTTGGTACAATGTGATGGATCCAGGGTTTAATCTTCACCTTAATGAGGAGCATATTACCGATGCATGGGTAGTCCGTAAGCCTAGTGAAGACGGGGATGTGAATGCACTTGAGGTGTATGATGCTCAAGGCGAGCAAATTGTGCAGTTTTTTGGGAAGCGTAAGCCAGGGATTCCGGAATTGGAGAGCTGGCGTGAGATTGCAGCAAGCTTGTCATAAAAGTAGCTACCCAGCCATTTACTTAGAGAGTTAGATTATCCCCTATGATTTCTGTTACTTTTATATTGATCCATACTGGACGTGCCAAGCATTAGGCACAGGGTGAGTAATGAGAGTGTTTTGGGCCGTGTTCTATCAAGGATATGTCGTGACAGTTGCATTATTTGTTTGGATTGCCTTATGATGAATTCGGTCAACATAATGTAGTTACATGGATTATATTGGTGCAGGTTTTTTAACTATAATGTTTAATGCTCATTACTAATAATACACCAAGTTCCTTCGCTACATTGCCTTGTTAACCAAAATCGTTCACTAATCACACATCATTCTATTCCAATGAAATTCGCATCGTTACTTTTCACCTGTCTTCTCACATCAAGCACTGCTCTAGCGCAGCATGAGATAATTCAGTCGTTCCAAAGAAATCTTATAGATAATGAAATCACGGCAAGCAATGTGGCCATGGTCTTCAAAGATGGCGAGGTAGTATATCACCACATAGAGAATTCACTGGACCCTAATGGACAGCCTATTTATCACAATACAATATTTCCTATTTTTTCTATGTCTAAACCCATAACCATCGTAGCGATGATGACATTATACGAAGATGGTCTAATCGATTTTGATCAAAAGGTATCCACCTATCTTCCAGAGTTTGAAAATCTCCAATGCAAGGGCGAGGAAGGGACCTATGAGTGCGCAAACGATTTGACCTTATTCCATTTAATGACTCATCGATCGGGCTATGGTTATTACGAGAGACCTTTTTCAAACTGGGTTAAATATGATAACCTCGATAAGTTTGTATCGGATATGGCTAATCGCCCGGTCGAATTCGAGCCAGGCAGCCAGTATTTATACGGCATTAATATGGCCATTCTTGGGAAAGTTGTTGAAGAGGTGACCAATCAAACGTTTTATGAATATTTAAAAGAGACCCTATTTGACCCTTTGCAAATGGACGAAACCAAATTCTATCTCACACGTCGTGACCGAGAAAGATTTCAACCTCTCTTTATCAACAACGGATCTCTCAAAGGGTTTACAAATGATCTCGATGAACTTACCTATGACATGAATAACAAAGCCCATTTCGGGGGTGAGGGTCTCGTTTCAACGATGGACGATTACAAAAATTTTTGTGAGATGTTACTAAATGGTGGGGTATTTGAAGGAAATCAAATTATATCACAGGAAAGCATTGACTTGATGACAAAAGCTCATACGACCGACTTGATGACAACAGCTCATCCGACCATGGATAATGATCCATTTGATTTTGGATTTTCACTTTTCGTCTTGCGCGATTCTGCCATGGATGGTACAAATTCTTCTGAAGGCATCTATGGCTGGAGTGGGTATCATAACACCCATTTTTGGATTGACCCACAAGAAAACCTGTTTGGATTATTTATGACGCGTGCTAGAGAGTATTCCTGGGGGATTCAAAAAGAATTCAGAAGAGCTGTGTACAGTTCATTGGACGCCGAATCAAAAGGATTATGAAATAAGGTGCGGGGCATACGGTTGAGTTCGATGCAGGCTCTCTATCCAGTGGGATGTATGTCTACACACTGGAAACAGATGGATTCAGACAAACAAAACAAATGATGTTGGTGAAGTGATGAGATGAGGCTATGCCGACGGATTCACGGTTGCTAGAACCCTTTACAGTTAAACCTTATCAAATACACCTATGTTCTATTTTGATCCATTATACTTTTTGTTTGCGTTGCCTCCGATGTTGCTTGGCCTGTGGGCGCAATCTCGGGTAAAGTCGGCGTTCAAGAAATACTCCCAGGTAACGCTGTCGAATCGCATTAGTGGGGAGCGGGCGGCACGCTTGATTCTTGACCGTAGTGGGCTGGATCATGTGGGTGTCGAGCGGTCTCGCGGGATGATGTCGGATCATTATGACCCGTTGAAACGGAAGCTACGTTTGAGCGAGCAGGTGTATGAATTGCCAAGTATTGCCTCGGTTGGGGTGGCTGCGCATGAGGCTGGGCATGCGTTGCAGCATGCTCAGGGGTATTTTCCGTTGCAGGTTCGATCCGCGATGGTGCCTGTGGTGCAGTTTGGCAGTAGCTTGGGGCCAATAATGTTTATGATTGGGTTGTTTATTGCCGGCTCGTTTGGGACGATGTTGTCGTGGGTCGGGATTGGGCTATTCGGAGCCGTTGCGTTGTTTGCGTTGGTGACGTTGCCCGTGGAATTTGATGCCAGCCGTCGGGCAAAGCAAGTGCTCGTGGCTGAGGGGATTGTCGATGAACGTGAGCTTCAAGGCGTGGATGCTGTGCTGGATGCGGCGGCACTGACATACGTGGCTGCGGCGGCTCAGGCGATCATGCAGCTGCTGTACTTCGTGATGGTGGCGAGGCGGCGATAAGTGTGTGGGGTGGGCGCTCGATGTGTCGATTTTTCATGAGCTGTTTAGGACGCAGACCAACATTGTTTACGTGAAGCTAGACGAAGAGGACAAAAATATGTTGTTTCGTCGGGGGCGCGGGAAGACGGACGTGGATTGGTGAGTCGGTCAGGCGATGTAACAGGCCTAGATTGGTAAGTCGCCTAGCTTGGAGTGATTCACTTGAACTCTATTTGCCGATCGGATGTTTAGTTTCTAATCTCATGACATGCCCACATCACCCATGAAAACGCTCGCCATCACCGGGATTTCCGGATTTATTGCCTCTCACATTGCGATCCAGGCTCTTGAAAAAGGGTATCACGTGATCGGAACCATCCGATCTACAGCCAAAGCGGATCGTGTGCGGTCCATACTCGCCAAGCATGTCGGGGACAAAAAGACCTCGAATGTGGACTTTCGGGAGGCATCGCTGGATGCAGCTGATGGGTGGGTGGATGCGCTTCGCGGAGCCGACGCAGTGTTGCATGTCGCCTCCCCTTTTCCGTCTGGGATTCCCAAGGATGAGAATGAGCTGATTCGACCGGCACGTCATGGGGTGAAAGTGGTCTTTGAAGCTGCGCTGGAGCTAGGTATTGAGCGAATTGTGCAAACGTCGTCCGTGGCTGCCATTATGTATGGGTACGATGGCAAGCCTGGCCATGGACCCGATGGTGCCTTCAACGAGTCGGACTGGACTGTGATTGAGGGACCAGGCGTTGGAGCGTATGTCAAAAGCAAAACCATGGCGGAGCGAGATGTGTGGTCGCTTGTAGATAAGCATCCCTCGTTGAAAGTGACGACAGTATGCCCAAGTTTTGTGCAAGGTCCTCAGTTGAGCGATTCACTTGGCACCAGTGGGGAGATTATTGTCAAGGTAATGCGGGGAGAGTTGCCTGGGTTTCCCCGACTGGGAATGACATTTGTGGATGTGCGAGATGTTGCAGCTTTACATCTGCTAGCACTTGAGTATGAAACCACGATTGGCGAACGGCTGATCGCCAGTGCTTATACTCTGTGGTTGCGCGAAATGGGAGAAGCGATTTTGGAGGAATTTCCTGAGTTGAAAGGCAAAATTAAGCCCCGCGAATTGCCCAACTTCTTTGTGAAGTTGTTTGCGTTGTTTGATCGAGAAACGAAGCTCATTGTCCCAGAGCTCGGAAATTATCCTGTGGCGTCGAATGCCAAGGCTCGTGAATTGGTTGGATGGGAGCCTCGTTCGGGTCGAGAAGCGGTGCGAGCGGCTGCGCGGTCATTGGTTGAGCTCGGTGTGGTGAGTGTGTAGGAAGGCGCAGGTGCGGGCGCTGTGGGTGCAGGCGCGATTAAGGATGGTTGCTACACACCTATTGACTCAAAGTGACCTAACTCCAAACCAGTATTATTTATAGAGGGTTGCCAAATATTACTGGTTTAGAAAGAGGGATATTGCACAATCTAATGCGTAGCGAACCTACCTACCCAGGCTCCACGCCTATCCAAACAACCCGCCTACCCTGGCAGCGCCGTGAACCCCATATTATAGAGTGTAAACGCATAAATATCGGCCGTTTGCTCAATCCGTTTCGAAATCGGCGTTCCCGCGCCGTGACCCGCATTGGTTTCGATACGAATCAACACAGGCGCCTCTCCAGCATGCTTGGCCTGAAGCTCCGCCGCAAACTTGAACGAGTGAGCAGGCACCACGCGGTCATCATGATCTGCGGTGGTAACCATCGTGGCAGGGTACGCTACCCCTTCCTCGACATTATGCACAGGCGAATACCCCAACAAATATTCAAACATTTCCTGTGACTCCTCCGACGTGCCATAATCATACGCCCAACCTGCTCCAGCCGTGAAGGTATGGTACCGAAGCATGTCTAGCACACCCACTGCAGGCAAAGCTACACCGACCAAATCTGGACGTTGCGTCATCACAGCACCCACCAACAACCCACCGTTCGACCCGCCTCGAATCGCCAATTTCTCTTTGGACGTCACCCCTTCAGCCTTCAGGTACTCCGCAGCAGCAATAAAATCGTCAAACACATTCTGGCGATTCATTTTTGTCCCAGCATTATGCCATTCCTTACCGTATTCCCCTCCTCCACGAAGGTTGGGCACCGCATAGACACCCCCCATTTCCATCCAAATCGCATTGGTCACGCTAAAAGAGGGCGTGAGACTCACATTAAACCCGCCGTAACCATAAAGAATCGTTGGATTGGACCCGTCATACCTCACACCCTTTTTGTGGGTAATGATCATCGGGATTTGCGTGCCATCCTTGGACTCATAGAAAATCTGCGTCGACTCATACGTCTCGGGATCAAAGTCGATGGCGGGCTGCCAGTATAATTCTCTGGTCATCGTCACTGGATCGTAGGCATACGTTGAGCCCGGAGTATGATAATTGGTGTAGCTGTAATAGAGCACCTCAGCGTCATCCTTGCCGCCAAATCCACCCGCGGAGCCAAGTCCTGGGAGCTCAATTTCGCCGAGATTATTGCCCTGCATGTCGTATTGATACACCTTGGAGATCGCGTCCTCCATGTATTCGGCAAAGAAATAGCCAGCGCCACTACTCACACTCAGCACATAGTCCGTTTCTGGGATCACATCTTGCCAATATTGCTCCTGGGGGCGATTGACATCAGCAACCACAAGGCGCTGATTCGGGGCATCTTTGTTGGTGACCAAGTAGAGCTTGTCCCCTTCGCTTTCCAGGAGATAGGCATCGTAGTTAAATGTAGGCGACATGGTTACTAGCGGCGCACTCGGATTGGTCAGATCTTTGAGGAATAATCGGTTACCCTTGGTGAAAACAGCCGCATCAATCAAGGCATAACGCCCATCATCGGTGACGCTAGCTCGGACATAACGGTGTTTTTGCGCCTCAGTACCGCCAAAGATAAGCTCGTCTTCGGCCTGAGGTGTCCCTACAACGTGATAATAGAGCTTATGTTGATCGGTCTTGGCCGAGAGCTCACTCCCATCTGGTTTGTCGTAGCTACTGTAGAAAAATCCTTCGTTTAGGCGCCACGAAATACCGCTGAATTTGATATCCACCAAGGTGTCGCCAATCTGCTCCATCGATTCGGTATTAATGACGATGACTTTGCGCCAGTCTGATCCCCCCTCCGAAATCGAGTAGGCAGCCATGGATCCATCGTCGGAGAAACTCAAACCGGCAAGCGACGTCGTACCATCCTCTGAAAACGTATTCGGGTCCAGAAAGACGGTTGGTTCCGCTTCTGGGTCGTTCGCAGGTCTTCGGTAGATCACCGACTGGTTCTGAAGGCCATCATTCTTGGAGAAATAGGTGTAGTTCCCCTCGGTGTAGGGAGCGCCCACTTTTTCATAATTCCAAAGGGTGGACAGACGTCGCTCAATCGATGAGCGCATGGGTAAATCTTCGAGGTAATCGAAGGTCACCTCGTTTTGAGCCTGTACCCACGCTTCGGTTTCTAGGCTACGATCATCCTCCAACCACCTGTAGGGATCTGTGATGTCGGTGCCAAAATAGGCGTCGACGACAGGGATTTGGGCCGTTTCAGGGTAGGACTGGAGGGTTGGTGTGGTTTGGCAGGCTGTGAGGAGGGCTATGGATAGAGCCAAGAGAGTTACGGTCTGTTTCATGGGAATGAGTTGTTTCGATGAGGTTCGGCAGAGGTTCTGCAGGGTGTTTCTAGGGTGTTTGTAAGGGTTTCAGGCAGGGTTTCTGCGAGTATGGGTCTTTACATTCCATTAACATACTAAATCTCCGCAAACCCCTCTGTCTAAACCAGTATTATTTTGCACCCCTCGCATGATTTTACTGGTTTAGAGATAAGGGGTGTGTGATAATTGATGTTGCGAGAGTTGCGTGGAGAGCAATATTTTCACAGTCGGGCATAAAAACACCCAGTCTGAATACCCCCGATAGCATCTGATCGTCCAAACCGACGACACATTAGCCCAATAGCGCCGCCACATCATGGCCAACTTCTGTCCCCAAGGCCACGCCCATTCCACCAAGGCGTGCACCCAAAGCAATACGGTCAGAGAGCTTTTTTACGATCGGCTCTTTGGTCGCTCCAAAGGCCATAACGCCCGTCCAAATTTGATCAATTTCTAGCCCTTGACCTGGGCAAATAAGCTGGTGCATATCCTCGGTTAATGCCTCCAGAATAGCCTCATTAATTCCTGGCTCCAAAGTGGTTTCGGTGCCTTTATCGAGGTGCCGTCCCCCACCCAAAAGGAGTCGACCCTCCACACTCCTGAAATAATTGTATCCCGCATTATAGTGGTAACACCCTTGCAAGTCGAACCCTTCAATCGGTTTGGTCACAAACACGAGGCCACGACCCGGGGCAATTTCTTCCTCTGGAAGCCACCGACTTGTAAATGCATTCGTGCATAATGCAAGCTTTTGAGTTGACAGGATCAACGAATCTCCAAGATGGGTAACTTCTACCTCGATGGTGTCTGCTTTCTCTTCATAATGGTGACATTCCGTTTGGGTATATGTATGGACTCCATGTTCTAAGGCTAATTCTTGGTAGGCTCGAATCATTTTCCCCGTATGGATAACCCCCTCAAAGTGATTGCAAATGAGTGAGGAGACTAAATCGGTGGAAAAGCCTTTCTGTGGCACATCCTGTGTAACATCTTCATAAACATCCTCACCAAACAAAGGGTTTAATAACTCATTAAAGCCATCGATGACATCATGATCGACTGAGTCGGAATGAAGCTCGAATCCACCACACGGTTCATATCCGATACGTTGGTCGCCCAATAGCTCCCGAAGGCGGAGTCCACCACGATATCGACGCTCCACAAGGGCAAGCAACTCGTCTTGGGTCATGTCGTGAAGGTGATCCGACAGTTCATCAATCGATCCAAAGCACAGAAAACCTGCATTTTTTGTTGATGCACCAGACGGTAACACGCCTCTTTCAAGAAGTGCGATACGGGCCTTAGGATTCGCTTTTCTGTAGTGAATGGCCGTGGATAAGCCCACCAATCCTCCACCCACAACCACGAGGTCGAACTGAGTTAATTGTGTCTTTTCCCAAAAACTAAGCATGAAACAATATAGCCACTTAGACGTATCATGTATATCAAAGAACTCATCGTTATGGAATTGAACAAACCATTAAAAACCTATCTCTGGTACACAGGCTTTGGCGTTTTTGGCCTTGCTTGTCTTGTTGCATTTGTAAGCGTGTTGGAACTTACCGATACTATACCAGAATCTCGATTTTGGATGTATTTAGGTGGCTCTATTATTGTGGCTGTAAGCGCTGCAATTGGGTTACTTACCTATCGTCACTTGGCCAATATTTGGTTACTTGTGAGCTGGGTTTTTGGGTTTTTTGCGCTGCTTTTGTTCGACCTATTTGTCGAGTTTTTGGTGTTTCCCCGTATAGGACTTGATAATACCCCACGCAATGATTGGTTCTTCATCGGCTGGTGGATCATGGTGTGGCTGTGGTTCTTTTTTGGACG
>DDIC01000064.1:10990-28100 GCA_002338335.1 Bacteroidetes bacterium UBA1860 | reverse complement strand
TAAGCCATTCGCTGGTTAACGGATCTAGACAAGGAGTATAAAGTTACAGATAAGCTCGACCCACCCATGGGAATTGGTGAGTTTATTGACGAATTACAGCGCAAAGGGTTCATTAAAATGGATGATGAGCAATCTGTCATGGTACCCTCCGCGAAGATGGGACTAAGTATTCGTAAACGATCCCTTGAGGAGATTTATCGTCAGTTAAACAAAGGTGGTGCTGGAAATCACAAAACCAGCTTCTCAGGAAAAGGACTTGAGCGATTACCCGAAACACGTGGCTGGCAAGTGGGTGATGACCTCTCCAATATGGATAATGTTGGGACTATGCTCAATATGCTCCAGCATAGCTCATTGGACACGATGAATTTAACTGAAGAAGACGTTCAGGTGTTTGAGCAAGATTATTTCACGTCTGTCTCAACGGTTCTACTAATCGATTTGAGTCACTCCATGATTTTATATGGAGAAGATCGCATTACACCAGCCAAAAAAGTAGCCATGGCACTCTCTGAACTGATCATGAATCAGTACGCGAAGGATAGCCTGGATATTGTGGCCTTTGGTAATGATGCCTGGAATATTGACATCAAAGATCTCCCCTATTTGCAGGTTGGGCCCTATCATACCAACACCTTGCAGGGATTACAAGTAGCACGTCACTTGTTGGAGCGGAAAAAGAACTCCAATAAGCAAATCTTCATGATTACAGACGGGAAGCCTTCATGTATGTTTGAAAAGAACGGGTCTTTCTACAAGAATAGTTTTGGGCTTGACCGTCGCATTATTAATCGAGTCCTTGATGAGGCGGTTGTTTGTAGACGTAGTGGCATCGAGATCACCACCTTTATGATTGCTCGTGATCCCATTTTGCAAGACTTTGTCCGGGATCTCACCGATGCAAACAAAGGAAGAGCCTATTACTCTGATTTGAGTAATCTAGGTGGCTTTGTGTTTGAAGATTATGTGCGTAATCGTCGGAAGAACGTACGCTAGGCCGGGCAACAGGTAGCTAGGCCGCGCAGCAAATAGCTAGACCGAGCAACAGATAGAAAGGGAGGATGTACTGCTAGACTTTCCTCCCCTTTACAACTCTTACATATCGAGCTTTTCCATCACAGCATCTGTGATGTCGTTTTGCTCACGCAGCTCCTCTGCAACATACAGTATAATGACATCGCCAGTGGAGGTTGTCGTATTTAGGACGACATCAAAACCTCGCTCAGCAGCTACTTCATCAATGGCTTGTTGAACTTGCTCAAGCAAAGGTGCCATTAGTTCAGCGCGACGTTGATTGACCTCTTGCTCCGCCACAGCTTGTGCTTGCTGAAGCTCTGCACTGAGTGCTCCAAGACGCTCCTCTTCGTTGGCACGTGCTTGATCTGACATCACAGCCGTACGCTCTTGGTACGATTGGATTTGAGACTGAAACTCAGCCTCTTGATCGGCTAATTCCTGGCTCTTTCGATCTACAAAGTTTTGAAGTCTTTGCTGAACTGCAGCCATTTCTGGCATTCGCTCAAGGATAACGCGTGGTTCAACAAATCCTACATTGAGATCCTGTGCAACCGCAGTGACAGGATTGGCGGCAAAGAGCGCAACAAGCGCTCCTAAAAAGAGAGTAGAGAAGTATTTTTTCATTCGTTTTGTCCTTCGTTAGACGTTTCGTTGGAAGAGTTCATTTGTGCGACCACTGCCTCGGTAATATCGATGGCATTATTTGACGCAAAGTAAATAATGGGATCCCCTGCAGCTGTTGCTTTATTAATCACAAGGCTAAGATTTTGATCTTGTGCCACCTGCTCCATGGCAAGGTTCATTCGCTCAAGGATAGGGTTTAACAATTGAGCACGACGGTTTTGAAGATCAGCCTGAAACTGTTGTTCAAGTGATTCTAGCTCTACTTGGAGCTGTGTCAACCGTTGTTCTTCTTGTTCCTGTGCTTGAGGTGTGAGTACTCCTTCGGCTACACTTTCTTGAAACGTTGTCACATCTTGAACCCATGTTGTGTAACGCGTTTCGAAGTCTGCTTGTCGCTCGGCGACAAATTGCTGGAGCTGCTGTTCGACAGCCTGAGTCTCTGGAAGCTCCGCTAGGACCTCTTGAGGATTCATAATCCCTATAGAAGACTGTGCATAAGCCGTTAGGCTAGCCATGACTAGCAACAGCGAGAGAAGGAAGGTTTTCATAACGTTATTTATCATAGATTTAGACAATCTTAAAAGTAGGGATTTTTTCTCTAAAAGACGCGATTCTGCTCCTCCTCTATCCCAAGCTCAACAAGAACTAGTTGAGTGATGTCAAACTCGGGTTCTGCATAAATCAACCCTATTTGTTGCGCTCGGTCCAAGACGAGATTGTACCCTTCCTCCTCCGCAATAATTTTGATCGCATCATGGATGGTTCGTTGCAAAGGCTGCATGAGCTCTCTTTGGCGGGTATAATACTCTCCGTCAGGGCCAAATTTGGTTTCTAGGAATCCATCCACGATCGCTTGCTTCTGTTCAATCTCAGCAAGTTTTTGCGCTTTTACTTCATCGGTGTACAAAATCTCACGTGCTTCGTACTCTTCCTTTAGCACTTGTAATTCCTCTTCCAACACCGTGAGCTCGGACTCCCAATTCGATTCGAGCTGATCAAGTTGCTTTTGTATTCCCTGAAATTCGGGCATCTTGGACATCACAATCTCAGTATCTATGAATCCAACATTACTCCGTTGACCCAAAAGTCGTTGCCCATGGGCATCTAAGGCTGTGTTACCTGGCATGAATGGAAGTGCCAAGGCCACCAGTAGTCCTAGAACCGCTACTCTTCCCAAACTATGTCGATTCTTCTTTGAATGCATGGTATCAGTAGCCATTTAGCTCGCGTTAAAAAGGAGCCCCAATGTTAAACAAGAATTCCCATGTCCTAGGACGCAATCCATCGCCATCATTGTGCGCTGCAGTCCCGTCGAGTCGGTACCCATAACTCAAATCAACCAGACCAAGGATCGGCAAGAATACCCGGGCACCCATTCCAGCGGCACGCTTCAAGCGGAAGGGATCAAATTCATTTAGGTTGGCATAAGCATTTCCAGCATCCACAAAGAGATATGGAATCAATTGAAGCTGTTCATTAGACACAGCAGGGTAGCGTAGTTCCAAAACATGTTTTACGTACATCCGCCCGCCAACCTGAACTTGGAAATCATCCACCGGAGAAATCACGCCATTAAATCCGCCAGGGAATCCACGCATATCAATGTTGTCATTGATAAAGTTTTGACGCTGCTGGATTTGGGTTCCACCTAGGTAAAAACGTTGGAAATTGCTTCGTTCACCTGCGCCAAAGTATCCAATGTAGCCTGATTCAGTGGAGGCAGAAAAGACCAGTTTGTCAATAATCGTATGGTGGTGCTGATAGCTGGTTTTGAGTTTGTAGTATTGATTGAAACCAGCGAGAGGTGGCGCTATTTCAGCGGAAAGGCTAAACTTTGACCCTGACATCGGGCTAATGAAATTATCGAGTGAATTTCGTTCGATGACTTGACGAATACTCAAGATATTGGCCGTTCCTGTTCCCAGAAAACTACTTTGCCCTTCGACATTATAGAGTTGGTATGAGAGCGCTGTACTGATTTGGAAATAATCATCGGGCCAACGGAGGCGCTTACCAATCGACAAAGATGTATTGAATAACTCGTAATTCCGAGTGGAATAGAGACTGAAGTAGTTTCTGTTGTAGTTCAGGACATCATATGATAGAGAGAATCCAAGCGAGGTGGGTTTCCCATTCAGCCATGGCTCTTGGAAACTCATTGAGTAGCTCTGATATCCACGACCAGTGACTTGAACCCCAAGAGAGAGCTTTTGTCCATCACCTGAAGGGATTGGCGCCCAGCCTTCTCGATTAAGAGCACGTTGCAGTGAGAAATTGTTGAAATTCATCCGCGCAGAAAGAATAACCCCAATCTGACGACCACCAAATCCCCCAGAGAACTCAAAGTTATCGGTGCTTTGTGACTCATCAAGCTGATACTCAAGCTCCACGGTTTTCTCAGTGAAATTTGGATAAGGAACTGGATTAATACCCTCTGGACTGAAATACCCAAGGTTGCCTAACTCTCGAATCGACCGGATAATATTCGCACGGCTGTAGGTTTGCCCTGGCACGGTCCGTAGTGTTCGACGCACGACATCGTCATGCGTTTTCTCATTGCCCGTGAATGTTACTTCAGAGATGGTGGCAATGTCATTTTCGATAATCTCGAAGTTCATATCGACCGAATCCTTGCCTACAACGGATAAGGTCGGGCGAATATCAAAAAAGAGATATCCAACATTGTGATACAGGCTTGTGATATCACTGTTATCCTGCTTGAAATTGAGATTTTCCTGGTATTTGGACTCGTTGAAGATGTCTCCAGGCTCAAATTCAAGGGCAAGAGACAGCTGCTCATCTGTATAGATCGTATTTCCATCCCATGTAATGTTTCGAACCTTATATTGAGGCCCCTCTTCGATCTCGAGCTTCACAATCACTCCAGGATCCCCATTGCGCCACTCGTCCACAAATACACTATCCTGAGTAAAACGAACATCACGAAACCCTTGCTCTCGATAGAGGGCTAACACATTATCGACCCCTTCTTCAAAATCTTCCTCTTTGTAGACATGCCGCTTGAACAGTCTCCACCAGCGATCCTCTTTGAGTGTTTTGAAGGTTTTAGCCAGTTTTCTGTCAGACAATTGCTCGTTGCCCACAAAATCGAGTTCACGAATGCGGTGGTTGTCCCCTGGGGTAATGGTAATATCAAGTCGAACACGGTTGCTGATGCTCGAGGTGGGCGTCTCCTCTATCTCCACTTTAGTATCCCAGAATCCTTTCTCTGTGTAGAAATCTTGGATCGTCGAAATCGCTTGCGCTTTCACAGACCGTGTTACAGCAAATCCAGAGAGCAATGAGACTCGCTTGCGCAAGTCACGCTGTTCTGAGCGTTTGATTCCAAGCAGTTCATATCGATCAAGGCGTGGTTGCTCTTCCACAAATATCGTGAGATCAATACCACCCGCTCCAGAGCGCTCGGTGTAATCAATGGCGACATTAGAAAACAGACCTGTTCGGTAGAGTTGCTGAATTGCACTGGCAATCTTTGGACCTGGAACTCGCACCACATCGCCTACAGAAATCCCAACCAATGAGGCTAAATAGGTCTCTCGAGCGGTGATTAAACCGTCAAAAGTGATACTACGCACTACCTCAGGACTCGCCGTGACTGTCGTTGGGTCGACAAGTTGCAATGGCGCCTTTTCTGCAACGGTATCTTGCGTGGCTTCGCTGGTTGTTTGTGGGGCTGGTGTCACCTCTTGGGCTAGAACCGGATTTGGCACGACATGCAGACCTAGCAGTAGCATCCCTATCAAGGAAGAGGTCACAAGGGGTGATTGTGTAAAGAATAAACGGGAAAATATCATAGAGAACGAGGTCGATTAAGACATCAGGGTTCGTATAACCGATGAGGGGATCGATTTCGTATGTCGTTTGGATAATTTGCCAAAACGTCGATCTCTCTGTTGAAATGATTCAATCGCGTTATACAATTCATCCCTTCGAAAATCGGGCCAAAACGTTGCGGAGACAAAAAATTCTGAATAGGCGAGTTGCCATAACAAAAAGTTACTCACACGAAACTCACCGCTGGTTCGGATGACCAAATCTGGATCAGGTTTTCCGGCTGTAGCCAAATGCTCCGAAATCATGTCATCGTCTATCTCGTGAGGCAGAACCGTCCCTTCTGCAACCTTCTGCGCAATGTGTTGAACCGCCTGCGTAATATCCCAACGCCCAGAATAGCTCAACGCTAAACATAGCACCATGTGTGTATTATCGGCAGTCAGCGCCTTGACCTCATCCAACTTTTTTTGAATATCTGCAGGAAAACGATCGCATTGTCCAATGGTGACCAGCCTAATATTGTTTCTGCGCAAGGTTTCTGCTTCAGATTCAAGTGTGGCAACCAACAGCTTCATTAGCCCATTCACTTCTTCTTCGGGTCGGCCCCAATTTTCGGTCGAAAACGCGTACAGTGTCAGATGTTTTACCCCAAGCTGAGCGCAAGACTCAGTAATATCTCGCACCGAAGCGACACCATTGCGATGACCTAAGATCCGTAGCCCCCCTTTTTGTTGAGCCCACCGACCGTTGCCGTCCATAATGACAGCAATGTGCTCAGGTATAGCGCCAGAGGCTTTCAACGCTTCTTGGAGCGCTTTGTCCTCCTCACTTTGCTTCGAATTTGTAATGTCAAACGTGGTCAAAAGGGTCGTCCACTAGGTCGTTTTGGTGCAGGAATTCCCACGTATATAATGTAAAACGTGCAAACGATAAAATTATTGGATTCAATGGCCTAAATCAAATTTAACTTCTAGCATCGAGCACATGGCAAGCGCTGCCTCTGCACCCTTATTTCCTTTTGCTGGATTCGCCCTATCCATTGCCTGTTGCACCGTGTGGGTCGTCAAGATTCCAAAGCCAATCGGCGTGCCCGTGTCAAGCATTAACCGCATAATCCCTTGGGTTACGCCTTGATTAATCACATCAAAATGGGGGGTTTCGCCCTGGATCACGGCACCCAGTGCCACCAATCCATGAATGGTATCATCCATCTTATTCTTGTTGCGATCCAAGACCATTTTGAGTGCCAATGGGATTTCATAGGCCCCTGGACAAGCAATGAGTTGAATATTCTCCTCTAGGATCCCTTTTCCCTTTAATGCCTTGATGGCTCCCTCTTTCATCGCCTCTGTCACCACAGAGTTCCATTCAGAGTAAACAATTGCAATTCGAGTTGATGACCAGGAAAATGTTTTCATGTTGCGCTTATTATGGGGAATAGATTCAGGCTGGAGCCCATGTTTTGAGTCCTCCACGACGACCAATGGCTTCTTGAAGTCGGGTTACCCAGTCTGATGTGATCGTCACAATTCCAAAATAGGCATGATACTGTTCACCGTCACCATGATAGTCACTTCCACCCGTTTTGAGGAGATGATGTCGATCCGCATATTGACCAAGCGTTTTTTGAAGCTCATAATTATGACTTGGGTGGATCACTTCCAGTCCATCAACCCCCTGAGCACGGAATTGGTCCATCTCTTCAAGCGTCCACAACCTCCCAGGATGGGCCAAAATGACCACTCCACCAAGTGATTTCAACTTAGGGATAAGCTCTGCAGACGTTGGATACCCTTTGGCCAATCCTTCTAATGCTTCTGGATTAAGGTACCGGGTGAAGGCCTCTTGAATCGACTGAACGACATTTTTTCGGATTAATGCAGCCGCAACGTGAGGCCGGCCTAGATTGGCACGCCCTGCTTCAAACAACACCTCATCCATCTCCACAGAGACCCCTTTCACGGCAAGCATCTCAAGAATTCGCTCAACTCGTTTTTTTCGGCTATTCCTCTGCGAAGCCATTAAAGTCTTCACATCTTCCCTACTTGGATCCAATCCATAGGCCAGCAAATGAACGCTTACACCTTCATCTTTGGCAGTCATCTCAGCCCCTGGAATCAGCGTGGGAAAAGGTGTAGACGTGGCAGCAGTGGCAATAGTGGAGTCATAAGCGAATTCTTCGTTTCCTGGCTCACCCTTTGCCAGCTCATCATAGGCACGCATCGAGTCGTGGTCCGTGATCGCTATGACATCAAGTCCTTCCTTCTTTGCTCGCTTCACAATCTCGAGTGGTGAGCTCTTGCCATCTGAGCAAGTGGTATGGGTATGTAGATCGGCACGCATACGCGCGGAGCCCCTTACTGAGGAATACGCAAAACTTGCCCAGGGTAAATCACTGTGCCTCGTAATCCATTTTCTTGTTGAATGGATTGGACGGTAACACCATAAGAATCGGCGATTTCGATGAGCGTATCTCGATTTCTTACTGTATATGAGCGTGTTGATCCTGCGTTTTGATTCATGAGGGATTGACTCCCAGCAGAACCTGTTTGGGCTGATGCTATGGCTATTCCTTCAAAAATGTTTTCTCCTGCTCGCTGTCTTTTTTCTATGGCTTGCTTAGCGCCGAAATCGAGTTTTTCCACGGTTCTGTAATACTCTTTTCTTGCATTAGGAACATAAATTTGAAGTTTCTGACCCCGTCGAATCGTGTTTCCAATCCCGTTCCACCCACGAATTTGTGAGGCTCTCACATCATACCATTCCGCAATGTGTCCTATGGTGTCATTCGCTTTTACGATATAGGTCATGGCTGTTGAGTTCGCTGGAGCCGCCGCACGTTGTTGTGTACTCGAAGAGCGTTGAGATCTTGAGGACGAGGTCATAGCTACCGTTTGGTTATAACGAGCTTCAGCAATCGGCACCATGATTTTTTGGCCAGGATAAATGGTCGATCGAAGACCTTCATTGGTCTCAAAGAGTGCGCGAACAGAGGTTCCATATTTTCGAGCAATCCAGCCTAGATTTTCCCCTGAGCGCACTTCATGAACCGCCACGTCTTGAATTTGTTTCTCTTTTGGGATCTTATTGTACGCGATCATAAAATCACCCCGCGTGCCCGACGGGATTTTTAATGCGTAGGATTCCACCGGTGGCGTCGCCCATCGAAGGAGCTCTGGATTAAGAGCTTTGAGTTCGTCTGTTGTAATCCCTGCCGCCTCGGCGAGAGCCTCAAGGGGCATGAGCCCAGCAACATTCACTTCATCATAACTGTAGGGCTCTACGCCGTACTCTTTTTCAAAACCAAACGACTCAGGATTGGTTGCAATCATCGTTGCAGCAATAAACCCCGGGACGTATCCACGTGTTTCACGAGGCAGAAATGGATACGCAGTCCAATAATCTTCGACCCCTCCAGCAGCGCGAATCGCACGGTTGAGGCCACGTGGGGAAATATTGTAGTTTGCCATGGCAAGGTGCCAGTCACCCCAGACTTGATACAGATCTCGCAAGTGTTGTGCAGCCGCACGCGTGGCTTTTTCAGGATCTCGACGTTCATCCACCCACCACGTCACGTCAAGGCCATACATCGATCCAGTCGCTTGGATAAATTGCCATAACCCAACCGCAGAGGCCCAGCTTCGTGCTGTTGGTCGCAAACCAGATTCTATCATTGAGAGGTGAATGAGTTCTTCAGGTGTCCCTTCTTCTTTGAAGATTTCACGCATCATTGGGAAATAAATCTCAGAACGCTCCAACCATGTTTCCATGACCTCGGGTCGACGGATCGTGTAGTACATCAAGTGGCGATTCACCTGATTATTCTGGACAAGAGGGACGTCTGTTTTGTTGAGGGCAAGATCATCGGGTAAATCCAGTGCCTCATTTGAGATCACTAAATCATCCTCTAAATAAAGCTCTTGTTGGATTTCGAACACACTCCCTTCAACGAGTTGCTCCTCGGGTTCAATTCCATAAAATTCTCTGTACTCAGTCGTAACAGTGCGCAGAAGTTCATTAAACCGACGGTCTTCAAGCAAGGTCTCGTCTTCCTGGATCATTGTCTGCATGGACTCTAATGCCGACATGATGTGGGTTTCTGCAGCCAATAAATCTTGTTCTAGCATGGCACGAACAGCCTTAAGATGAAGCTCGTAAACATCGGCTATTTTGACTAAGGATCCTTCAAACGTTACGCTCGTTGGTGTTTCGGGCGCAGCTTCTTCGTCAGATGCAAAAAAGAAAGCCGGCTGGACCTCTTTATACTCCATGGATGATGAAGATTGCCCAGTCTGGGTACCGCTTTGTCCAAAAACAAGTCCCGTTTTAAAAACGGATGGGGCAAAAATGGCTATAGCGAAGGTCAGGCAAAAGAATGACGCGGATTTGGTGCTGATCAGGCGGGATTCCATAAAGAAGTGTTTTTCGAGTCAGATGGTGGTGGGTCGATGGGCCAATGGCCAACGACGTCCTAAGCCAAACGTTCTGGATTGTAATTTAAGTACCGGAGATGACTGAAAACGTTTGAATTCGGTGCGATGGAGCTGTCGGAAAATCCATGAAGCAGTTTCTTCATCAAATCCATGCTCTACACAACTCGAAACATCCTCTCCATACTCAATCATTCGTTCTAAAATACGATCTAAAACGGAATAATCGGGTAACGAGTCTTGATCAACTTGATCTGGCTTGAGTTCCGCACTCGGTGGTTTTGTAAAAATAGCCTCCGGTATCGCCCCAGGATAGGATCCATGTTGATTTAACCACCTTGCTAGTTCATACACCTGTGTTTTATACAGGTCCCCAATCGGCGCAAGTGACCCTGCCATATCTCCATATAGCGTGGAATACCCAACAGCCATTTCCGATTTGTTACTCGTCGCGAGTAATAATGCTCCGGAATGATTTGATAGAGCCATTAAGGTGAGACCTCGCAAACGACTTTGAATATTTTCCTGAGCAATCTCGGCAAGGGGCTCCTCGATCATCGTTTCGATAGAACTCCCAGTCAAGTCACGCATCTGTTCAATAGAGCAGGTCTTCCATCCTATTCCAAGACGTTCAGCCAATTGTTTGGAGTCGGTAAGGCTCCCGTCGCTAGAGTATCGTGTGGGCATTCCAATCGCCATGACGTCTTCAGGTGCCACTGCATGAGCTGCAAGCACAGCAATAAGAGCCGAGTCAATTCCCCCACTTAAACCAAAGCAAATTGAGGGTTTAAGATCAGATTTTTGAATGTAGTCCTTGATGCCAAGGGTGATGGCTTGCAGCGCTTGCTCTTGCCATGGACTGGGTTGAGTGGGTGGGGTTAGGCTTGGAGTATTAGGGCTTGGAGCATCCTTAGCAGAAAATTCACTTGTTTGATCGACTAACTTCAGCGCAGGAAACACCCCGTCTGCCCAACCCTCTTGGAAAGGGGCGGCTTCCTCCAATGATTCGCCCCTGTCATTCACAACCAGCGAGCCTCCATCGAAAATGAGCTCTGTATTTCCTCCTACTTGATTGGCAAAGGCCAACGGGCATTCCAAGCGTTGAGTAACGCGTTGAACAATTGTGACACGACGGGCTCTTTTCTGAAGAGTAAAGGGAGACGCCGAGGGGATTAATACAAACTCTATCTCTTTTCCTTTAAGATTCTCAACCGGAGAGCAGGCATAATCGGATGCAGGCCATGGGTTCTCATTCTCAAAGAGATCTTCACAAATCAAGACACCAAATCGTCTTCCCCGCCATTCAATCGGTTCAGATGCTGGTCCTGGTTCAAAATATCGGGCCTCGTCAAATACATCATAGGTAGGCAAAAGTTGCTTGTGAACACGAGCCACTTCTTTGCCTTGATACACCCAATAGGCGCTATTATAAAGTGGCTTCCCTGGTCGTTCAGACGGCCTGAGTGTAATACTACCAAACACGAGCGCACAAGATTTTGTACTTGAGGCCTCTCGTAAAGCCTCGTGAACTCGTTCTACCTCGTGAGCAAACCAAGGGTGATCGAGCATATCCATCGGCGGGTATCCTGTGGTCACCAATTCTGGCAGTAACAACACATCCACCCCATCTCGCTCAGCGTGGTCCCATACGTGGAGAATTCGTTCAAAATTTCCTGCTAAATCGCCTACTCTCACATTAAGTTGAGCAGCGCGTATCCTCATGGGCGAGAGCCTTCTTGATGGTATACCTTCTTCCCTTCAACCCATGTTTCTATGACCTGAATGTCATCAAGTTCAGAAGGTGGGATCTCAAAAGGATCCCGATCTATAAGGATAAAATCGGCTTTTTTGCCAGGTTCAAGTGAGCCATACAGAGATTCCGATTTCGCGGCAAAGGCAGCATCCAACGTAAAGGCTCGAAGCGCCTCTCGCAGCGACATCGCCTCTTCGGATCGCCACCCATTGGGCGGCTCATCCTTACGGTCTTGTCGAGTTACAGCAGCGTGAATTCCAAAAAACGGGTTCACCGGCTCCACTGGGAAATCTGATCCTGCCGCAATGAGTGTCCCTTGATCTATAAACGTTCTCCAAGCATAAGCACCCTCGAGGCGCTCCTCGCCAATGCGATCTTGCGCCATATTTTTGTCACTTGTGGCATGTGTTGGCTGCATGGATGCAATCAGTCCTAGCTCCGTAAACCGTGGGATATCCTCTACAGCGACCACTTGGGCATGCTCTACACGGTGGCGTTCTGATTCAGGGTATGCCTGGATGGCTTTGCCCAAAGCGTCCAAAACTTGTCGGTTTGCTGCGTCTCCAATCGCATGCACATTGGCTTGAAAGCCATTCGAAACCGCTGTAAGAACTTGATCATCCATCTCTTTTTGATTGTAAAAAAGGAGTCCTTTATTTCCAGGCTCGTCGTTGTAAGGCTCCAACATCGCGGCACCACGGCTACCAAGTGCACCATCTGAATAAATTTTGACTCCCGTGAGAGATAATCGTGACGATGCTTTAGGCATCACGGGGCCTTGCTCAATCCAGGGGCGAGTTTGCTCGGTAACGCCCCCAATCATAGCATTGATATGGACCGTAAGCTCGTCTCGCCGATCAAACTGTTGGTACATGTCCCAAACATCTTTGGAAACTCCCGCGTCATGAACGCCGGTAATACCCAGCGATAACATTTCTTGAAGCGCACGTTCAATAGCCTCTTCCAGTTGTTCTTGAGATTCTTGGGGAATAAATCGAGCCACATAGGTCTCTGCGGCATCCACCAAGATTCCCGTCGGATCGCCTTCCTCGTCACGAATCACACGCCCTCCGACAGGATCCTGCGTCTCGCGCGTTACATCACCAATAGTAAGTGCCACCGAATTCACCCACGCCGCATGTCCATCAATTCGGGACAAAAACACAGGCCTGTCTTCCACAACTTGATCTAAATCCAGAGCTGTTGGAAAGGTATTCTCCTGCCAAAGCTCTTGATTCCATCCTCTTCCCACAATCCATGGCAAATCAGGGTTGGACGCAGCATACTCTTCGACTCGCTCAAGCGCCTCATCAAGAGACGTAGAACCCGTTAAATCCACCTGCGTCAATAATTGGCCGAGTCCAACCACATGAGCATGTGCATCAATCAACCCAGGTAACATCACATGACCTCCGCCATCCACAACTTCGGCTTCGGGCTCACGTGATTCAAGGTCCTCAGAGATTCCAACAGCTATTACTTTTCCATTTTCAAAAAGTATGGACTCAAACGTTATCCATTCACCATTATTAAGTGTATATCCCTGAATCGAGTCTACACGAACCGTATCTGCTTTTGGGGAGGTACACCCAGTCAGTAATACCCCAGCCAAAAAAAGCCCAGTTAATAACAATGATTGCGTTAAAGATTTTAAGCGTACCATTCTATCGTCCCCTAATTAAGATGAAATTGATGCCTTGAGCGAAGTATCTTTGGTGGGTGCATGCTTTTGGTCGCCATCCACTCTTCCCTCCTTGGACGTCGAGTATGCTAAAGAAGCAGACACGAAGTCAACAAACAATGGATG
This sequence comes from Bacteroidetes bacterium UBA1860, assembly GCA_002338335.1. Taxonomy (GTDB): domain Bacteria; phylum Bacteroidota; class Rhodothermia; order Balneolales; family Balneolaceae; genus UBA8296. The sequence continues at coordinate 14,674 of DDIC01000064.1, read as the reverse complement.
AGGTTTAGAAACAGTACTCTTTAACTCTGGATGAAATTGAACCCCCACGAACCAAGGGTGGTCTTGGAATTCAACAATTTCAACAAGGTTTCTTGATGGGTTCACGCCTGTTGCTCTTAAACCCACCTTTTCAAGATCGGCTTTGAACTCATTATTGAATTCGTAGCGATGTCGGTGACGTTCTGTGATGTCGGTTTTTCCGTAGGCCCGGAACGCGTGGCTTTCCTCGGAAAGAGTGCACTCATACGATCCCAATCGCATGGTTCCACCTTTGTCCTCAATCTCTCGTTGCTCCGCCATGAGGTCGATCACAGGCTTATCGGAGGCTTCATCAAATTCTGTACTGTGGGCTTCTTGCCATCCGCAAAGATTTCTGGCCACTTCCACAACACTACATTGCATTCCTAGACAGATTCCAAAAAATGGGATTTTCTGTTCTCTAGCATATCTCACAGCCTCCAATTTGCCTTCAATCCCACGGTCACCAAACCCCGGAGCCACCAAAATCCCTGAGCAATCCTTGAGTAGTTCTTGCACATTACTGGCCGTGACAGACTCCGATTGCACCCATTTAATCACCACATTGGTATCATTTTTTGCCCCTGCATGAACGAAGGCTTCAGCAATCGATTTGTATGCATCGTGATGCTCTACATACTTCCCAACCAAGGCGATGGTTACGTCTTGCGATGGCTCTTTGACGGCCTTGACAAAGGATTTCCAATCGTCTAGATCCAATGGTTGCGTCTGTAGGTCAAGCTTCTCAATAACTCGTTCATCCAGCCCCTCCTCACGCATGAGCAGAGGAACTTCATAAATGGTTTCTGCGTCCAAGGATGCAATTACATCTTGCACTTCGACATTACAGAACTGAGCTATTTTTTGCTTAATGCCATTATCCAGCGGAAATTCAGACCGACATGCAATAATGTCTGGCCACAGTCCACTCTCAGACAACATCTTCACAGAGTGTTGCGTCGGTTTTGTTTTGAGTTCACCCGCTGCGGCGAGATAAGGCACCAAGGTCAAGTGTATGGAGCATGTATCTTTTCGGCCAACCTCATAACGCATTTGACGAATCGCCTCGATGTAGGGCAGACTTTCGATGTCTCCGACAGTCCCGCCCACCTCCACGATTACTACATCCACATCCTCAGCATTACCTAATGCATAGATATGAGACTTAATTTCATCGGTAATGTGGGGGATTACTTGGACGGTTTTACCCAAGTAAGCTCCTTGCCGCTCTTTGGAGATCACATCAAAATAGATCCGTCCTGTGGTTACATTATTATTTTGGGATGTCTCAATGCCCAAAAAGCGCTCATAATGACCCAGGTCTAAATCGGTCTCCGCACCGTCCTGCGTAACGTAAACCTCACCATGCTCATATGGGTTCATCGTGCCGGGATCGACATTGATGTAAGGGTCCAGTTTTTGGATGGTGACACGAACTCCCCGAGAAGCGAGAAGGCGGCCTAACGATGCACTCAGAATCCCTTTTCCGAGTGATGAGGCCACCCCGCCCGTCACAAAGATGTATTTACAAGACATGGGGAGCAGGCTAAGTTGATGGATGAATAAGTTAGCGCGTCCACCGGTTGATTTCAACTTTAAATCACTGGGGTTTGGGCTCTATTGCCGTGCTCAATTTCTGTAATCCATCTCGCAATCCACCTAAGGTGTAGAAAGCTCGGCAGTAGCCACCTCAGCAAGCACATCCGGATAATCTGAGAAGATTCCATTCACTCCTCGTTGAATCAATTCTGCCATTTGCTCTGCTTCATTGACTGTGTAGATCAACACAGGAACGGCACTAGGCTCCAAGAGTTGTTGCCACTGCTCAGAGTATAGTCGCCATGAGCAATTAAACCCGTCGGCTTGGAGCTCATTCACCACATCAATCGGCCCTTTTCTTCCACTTTGAACGGCTTCATAGAGTACCGCTGCTGGAATGGAAGGTGCCAATTCCTGCAGTCGTGCCAAGATTTGGTAATCAAACGATGAAAAGATGACCTGATTGGCCATGTCGTATTTCTCGACCAAAGCTACGACTTTCGGCTCAACGCTTTGCTCTAATTCCTCTCTGAATGCCTCGGTTTTGATCTCAACATTAAGGGTCATTTTGCCCTGTGCCCAAACAAGCAACTCTTCCAATGTGGGAATTGTAGTACCAACATACTCCTCTGAGAACCAGGATCCAGCGTCCAGCGCTTGGAGTTCTTCAAGAGAATAATCCTTGAGATATCCCGTTCCATCGGTTAGCTCATCTACTTTGGCATCATGAAATAACACGGGAACACCGTCACGAGAGAGCATCACATCTACCTCAATCATTTCAGCGCTCATTTCATACGCCAACTCCATAGCTGGCATGGTATTTTCTGGGGCATATCCGCTGGCTCCACGATGGGCAATCACCACAAAATCATCCCCATTATCGATGATTAGCTCCGGAAACGGTGCCAATTCGTGGGTTAATTTAGTCGTCAAAGACTCTGACTGGCATCCCGAAAAGAAAAGGAGTGCACTAGCAAAGAAGAATCCAAGAGAGAGCTTTAAAGTAGATTGTGAGCTAAAGTGACGGCGTAAATTCATGGCGTTTGGTCAGGGTGTTCGTCAAGTTTTTTAAGAATGTAACGAAGTGACCTTAATTGCCAAGCGATTAACGAAAAGTTAATACCAAAAACCAGCAAAATGACCCACCACCAAGACACCTGGAGTTGTGAAATCCCTGTTGCCCATCCATAGGCAAAGAATGCAAGAATCGCGAGATTGAACACCAGCTGGAACCACCGACTTTTGAGTCGACCATCCACCGCTTTGCGTTTTGCGTCAAGGGTTAATGTGGACGGATCCACTCCTCGGAGTATACGGCGAAGGTGCTCATTCAAATCTTGATCGTAAGAGGACAACGTCATGAGTTAGTTTTTCTCGTTAAGCATCCGTTCGATCGCTTGATCCCGTAACGTCCGATCCGTACGCTCTTGATGACGCAGCACCCGCTTCATCCAGTCAAAAAATGCCAAACCAATGGAGAAATTAGCGACGACAACCAAAATAGAGGCAAACCATAGAGGTTGAATCCACCCCATGATAGCCCCAAGGATGGTTAACCCTCCCAAAAGAATCACCAAGGCGTCAGGGATGTACTCAACCCACGTCCACCTGGCAAGAACGTCCAGTGGTGTACGGCTACCGAAACGTGCTCTTCCCAATGATGTACTAGGTTTGGCAGTACGTTTCGAAGAAGGCGTGGATTTAGAGCTCATGATTAAGCAGCAAAGCTTGTACCTTGATGTGAACTATGATGATAGGCAGATTCCCATGACCATGCCAACAGATTTTATCTACGGAAAGCATCCTGTGCTTGAATTTTTAGCGCATTCGCCAAAGCGTGCAGAGAAACTATATCTACGACAAGGGATGCCTGCGCAGGTCTTCCAAGAGGCACGAAAAATCTGTAAGTCTCATTCAGTACCGATACAGTTTGTGCCCGAACCAAAGTTAACCTCGGTTGCAGGTCGAAAAGCAAATCACCAGGGATTTGTATTGAAAATCGCCACCGTACCCTACCTCTCACTAGAAGAGGGGCTTGCCCTGGTCGCCCAAACCCAACAAACATCTCATGGGGAGCAAGCAACCGGTGACGCTAAGCCAACTCCCTCCCCAGCCATTTTGGTC
>DDIC01000064.1:0-10688 GCA_002338335.1 Bacteroidetes bacterium UBA1860 | reverse complement strand
CTCCCTCCCCAGCCATTTTGGTCCTAGAAGAGATTGAGGACCCACACAACTTGGGTGCCATGATTCGCACGGCCACAGCAGTGGGAGTGTCTGCCATTATTGTCTCAAGTTCTCGTCAAGCTCCCCTTTCTGGCGCGGTGATGAAGGCCTCTGCTGGGACGCTGGGGATGGTTCCCATCATACGGGTGGATGAATTCTCAGACGCATTGGAGTCTCTGAAAGATCGTGGCTTTCACCTAACGGGCCTCGCGATGAAAGGAAGCCATCGTCTTTGGGATCTTGAGCTCAATGAAGGACCTATGGCATTTGTTATCGGGAATGAAGGAGCTGGATTACGCAAGAAAACTGCCGAGCAATGCGATTTTCTTGTCCATATTCCGATGGATGCACGTGTTGAATCCCTGAATGCGTCCGTCTCTGCTTCAGTGATTTGCTACGAATGGTCGCGTCAGTCTAGGTTGGCAACCACTTCTGACTGACTGAAGAAATAAGCCGCCTCAATCGCTGCGTTCTCATCTGAATCTGAACCGTGGATGATATTTTCGCCTACGCTGTCTGCAAAATCTGCGCGAATCGTACCTGCATCCGCTTCTGCAGGGTTGGTCGCACCGATGAAGGCACGAAAATCAGCTACAGCGTTGTCTTTTTCTAAAATCATCGGGACGCAGGGACCGCTACTCATGAACTCAACGAGCTCACCAAAGAATGGGCGTTCACGGTGTACGTCATAAAAGCCACCTGCAGTCGCTTCTGTAAGGCGCGTCAGTTTCATTGCGACGATTTTGAACCCAGCTTCTTGAATACGCTTGGTCACTTCGCCAATGAGTCCTTTTTTTACGCAATCAGGTTTTAAAATAGTAAGCGTTCTATTGGTAGCCATAATATTTGAATCGAATTAACATGAGGGGAATCTAGTGTGTGCTAAAAGAAGCAGCACCTTCTACAGTAAACATTCCCAAAAACAACGTTCTTGATAGTTTTCCACTTTAAAAATACAGCGAAGCCATTGACTTCTTCAAAAAAAGAAACTTGCTTGGTTGCTTGGAAATGGAGATTGTGTAATGAACTGGAGGATAGGTCTGTACGAGCTATCTCCACAGTGGCAATTTTGCAGTGTCAGTCTAACTAGTGTCAGTCAAAGTCTTGTATGTCGCTTAAAAACGTTCTTTCAGAGGCGTCTAGCCCATATTTGCGTCAGCACGCCAACAATCCTGTGCATTGGCAACCCTGGGGCGAAAAGGCTATTAGACTCGCCAAGGAGCTCAACAGACCCATCTTTTTATCGATTGGATACTCCACATGTCACTGGTGTCATGTGATGGAGCGTGAGAGTTTTGAGGACCTCGAAGTGGCGTCACTGCTCAATGAGTCTTTTGTTTCGATTAAAGTGGACCGAGAAGAGCGGCCAGATCTTGACTCCGTCTACATGACGGCCTGTCAAATCCTCAACGGACACGGAGGCTGGCCGTGCACGTTGTTTTTGACACATGAATTGGAGCCCTTTTTTGCAGGTACTTATATCCCCAAGCTTTCTCGTGGCCCTAAGCGTCCTGGTTTGATGGATTTGTTGCCCGCGCTCCATCAAGAATGGGTGCAAAACCCCAAAGAAGTGGCTTCCGTTGCCGGAGAGGTAAGTCAGCGGGTTCAACAGTTTCATCAGCACTCCTCTGAAAAGACCTTTGTAGCAGGCCTGGATGATGATTGCGCTAATGCGTATGTCGATGCCTATGATCCGACCTATGGTGGGTTTGGGCAGGCGCCTAAATTCCCCACACCTCAAAATTTGATGTTTTTAATGGATTATGGGGAGCAAAAAGGGGTAAAGTCGAGTCACAAAATGGTGAAAAAAACCCTCAAAGCGATGCGCTGTGGAGGGGTGTACGATCACGTAGGTTTTGGATTTCATCGGTATAGCACCGATCGAAACTGGAAGGTGCCCCATTTTGAGAAAATGTTGAATGACCAAGCTTTTTTGCTTTTGGCCTACAGCAAATCCTATGCACATTATGGAACTGGATTGTTTAAACAAACCGCCTATGAACTGATTCAATTTGTCCATCGAGAGCTTCGGACGTCAGATGGGCTCATACACGCCGCCATTGACGCGGACAGTGAGGGTGAGGAGGGTCGGTTTTACACATGGACACATACTGAAATCCGGCATCGACTCTCCATGAAAACCTCCTCCGTAATTGAGGAAATTTACCATCTCCGTCCAGAAGGGAATTATTTAGAGGAACATACAGGGTATCCCAATGGAACCAATATTCTATACATGGATGAAGTGCCCAATGAGCAGGCAGAGGTTTTGGGATTTAAGAAGAAAAAACTCCGTGCATTGCTCGAAGAGGTTCGGCAAACACTCTATGATATTCGTTCAAAGCGCCCACATCCCTCAATTGACACCAAGCGTTTGACCGATTGGAATGCCCAATGGATCTATGCGTTGAGCGAGGCAGGGCGTTGGCTTGACGATGAGGCGCTCATCACGAGTGCTGAAAATGCCTTTGCAACATTGGCACGTTATGCCCTTGTCGAGGAACCCGCTGCAACTTCATCAAACTCACCCACACCCTCAACCCGATTTATTCATACTCTGCCAGATGTGAATGCAGACACCCCCGCTGGCACCTCTGAACAGGCAAATCCTCAACCCTCTTTTGCAACAGATGCCCTATCGATGTGCCTGGCTGCATGCTCTCTTTTTGAAACGACATTCCGTGCGGAGTATCTAAAAAATGCGTTGGACTGGTTTGATCATACAATACAGGTGTTTGGGGACCCCGTCCATGGAGGCCTGACTCTAGCCACCCAAGATCAAACTCCCACGCTGACCCATACGAAGGAATGGATGGATACCGCCACTCCAGCGCTAAACTCGCTGTATGGTTGGATGGCGTTTAAATGTTGGCGCCTAACTGGGATTACGCGCTATCGCGATCTTTTTGATCGAGCTTTAGATATTGCGCATCCCATGGGGGCAGAGTATCCTAATGCCGCCCCCTGGCTCATGAGAGCGTACACCCTTGAGAGCACGCATCCAGTAGAAATCATCCTTGCAGGCCCCAAAGACCACCCTGTGCTGTTTCAAATGATGGAAATTGCCCGCGAGTTTCGGGCAAAGCAGCCCACACTTCTAGTGATCCATGAGGAAAATATTAAAATGATTCACACTCTGTGCCCATTTACTCAGTCAACCACCTTGAAAGATGAGGTGCAAGCCATGGTGTGTCAAGGCCATCAGTGTGCACTCCCTGTTGGAAAGCCCAGTGAGTTTTATCGTCTCTGTCAGCAAATCTATGGGGCAAAAGATTAGCCCTGAGCTTTGTACCTTCTTCTCAAACACACCATTCGATGAAACGTGACCTAGAGCTTATTGTTCTCTCCGATGTCCATCTTGGGACCGTAGGTTGTCATGCCCGTGAATTGGTGGAGTATCTTGAGGAGGTAAACCCCAAGACAGTTGTATTGAACGGCGATTTTATTGACGCCTGGAACTTTCGGAAGTATTACTGGCCTGATAGCCATATGAAAGTTGTGAAGACGATCATCTCTATGCTTGCCGAAGGGACTCAAATTATCTATCTCACCGGAAATCACGACGAAGTGCTTCGAAAAGTTTCGGGCCTTGAGCTGGGTCAGTTTCGCCTCAAAGATAGTCTTGATCTCGAGTTAGGAGGGGATAAAGTGTGGATCTTTCATGGCGATATTTTTGATATTACCATGAAACACAGCAAGTGGATTGCCAAATTGGGAGGCCAAGGATACGACTTGCTTATTCTTTTCAACAAACTGGTCAACACGATACTCAGGTTGTTCGGTCAACCCAAAATTTCGTTATCTAAGCGGGTGAAGGATAGTGTAAAAAAGGCGGTTAATTTTGTGGATGACTACGAAATGACCGCGATGGATTTGGCTATTGATGAAGGGTACGATATCGTCATTTGTGGCCACATTCATAAGCCAAAAATTAGGACCTACAACAACCAACAAGGTCAAGTTCGCTACATGAATTCCGGTGACTGGGTAGAGAACCTTACCGCGCTAGAATATGATGGGACATCATGGACGCTCTATCAACATCCTAATGTCGTCGGAAAGCGTATTGAGCAAACCACCGTTGAACCCTCCAAAGCAGCCTCTCTGACAGAATCGACCTCTTAAGCATACGCACACATGAAAATTCTTTACGGTATTCAAGGGACAGGACATGGTCACATCAGTCGCGCTCGGGAGTTACTCCCCGTGTTTTCAAAGCAAGCTGAGATTGATGTCTTGATTAGTGGCTATAACATTAAGCTGAGTTTGGAGGGATATCATGTCATTCGAAAACGGGGGGTCAGTTTTAAGTATGACTCGCAAGGGTATGTCGATGTGCTTTCCACCGCGATGGAGTTTAAACCCTTCACGTTAATGAAGGATATAGGGGATTTAGACCTTGATCAATACGATATCGTGATTTCGGATTTTGAACCGATTACCGCTTGGGCATGCTCCATGCAATCCAAAGATTGTGTTGGGCTTAGTCACCAAGCTGCCTTCCACTCCAAAAAATGTCCGCGCCCCGAGAAAGAGGACCTCATCGCCGAAAAAGTGATGAAATACTTTGCCCCATGCTCCTCTCAAATTGGCTTTCATTTTAAAAGGTATGACCACTTTATTGAGCCACCCATTATTCGGAAGGATATTCGTGACCTAAATCCTACGCAAGGAGAGCATATGACCTGTTATCTGCCCGCGTTTCATCACGAAACGCTCATGGAGGCTTTTGCTCCGTTTACGGATACCCAATGGCATATTTTTTCTGCCTACAGCGATGAAAGGTATGAGCAAGGTAATGCCGTGATTCACCCGGTAAGTCACGAAGAGTTTTTGGCAAGTGTGGAAGGGTGTCGTGGAGTTGTCACCAGTGGTGGATTTGAGACCTGTGCCGAAAGTATGTTTTTGAACAAAAAACTGATCGTCATGCCAATCCGCAATCAGTATGAACAACTCTGTAATGTGGCCGCTCTCAAAGAAATTGGCATCCCAGTGTTGTCGGAGTGGGACGATGAAGCTCAGCAGATTCTTGGGGATTGGTTACGGGATGATCACGTGGTTCATTTGCCAGAATATGCGGATTCTCAAAAGGTTGTCGATCATGTGATTGCAGAGGCAAATCTGTAGGTCAACCCCGACTTTAACGTCGAAATTTACTATATTTGGGACCAGGTAAATCAAGTCAGTAAGGCTGTAAACAAGAGGATTGTGGAGCGAATGGACATTCATACAGAGCCCATTATGGAGAGTCGTTTGACCGACTCAACCTTTGACTCCCTCCTTTTTGGAGTCGAATTTTCAGATCACATGCTTCTTGCCCAAACGGAGCAAGGAGAATGGCAGGATGCGACCATCCTCCCTTATGGTAATCTATCTGTTCCTCCCTCGTTGAGTGTTCTACATTATGGACAAGCTGTGTTTGAGGGGATGAAAGCCTTCTATGTCAATGAATCTACCGTGCACTTGTTTCGGCTGGATGATCATTATGAGCGACTTACAAACTCCTGTCATCGAATCAGTATCCCTGTACCCCCAAAAGAGATGTTTATCGAAGGATTGAAGAAACTGGTCGCCTTGGATCGGGCTTGGGTGCCAAACAAAGAAAACCATTCCCTCTACATCCGTCCTGTGGCGTTTGCCTCTGATCCTATCATTGCCGCCAAAGCATCGACAGAGTATACCTTCATGATCATCTGCTCTCCGGTGGGACCCTATTATCCGACCGGTGTGAAGCCACTAGATTTGACTACATCCACCGAATATGTCCGCGCTGTCGTAGGTGGAACAGGGTATGCCAAAGCAGCAGGAAATTATGCTGCGAGTTTTCAACCTGCACAAGAAGTGCGAAAAGATGGTTTTGCCCAGATCATCTGGTTGGATGCATTGGAGCATCGTTTTGTGGAAGAAGTGGGGACGATGAATATCTTTTTCAAGCTCAAAGATCGATTGATTACGCCGAAGTTGACAGGATCTATTCTTTCTGGAATTACACGTAAGTCAGTGATTGCTCTTGCTCAGGAAATGGGGATCGAAGTATCTGAGGAACGAATCGACATACACGACATGATCGCCGCCTTTAAGGATGGTGAGCTTGAAGAGGTCTTTGGTGCCGGAACAGCCGCCGTGATTGCCCCCATTGGACGCATTCATCACCAAGGTGAGAATATTCAGTTCGATCTAGAGGGTCGAGGGCCTTTTGCCACGAAGGTTCACAAGGCGATCACAGACCTACAGCACGGTCGAGTCGTCGACACTCATGGGTGGGTGCATCCTGTTTAATCCGGGCCCAATGAGCGACATCAATAGACCGACATAACCCGTTGGTCTTCCTGAGTCTGACGTAATGCGCGCGTTGCCTCATTTTTTTGGATTAACCACTCCTCCAAGGCTTCTGGAGCTGACCAAACCACCTCAACTCCTGTACCATCTGAAGCGTCAAGCAGGTTGGTAAGACTCTCCCTCGTTGTAGCAACTCTGTACCTTTTTTGCGGCTCTAGTATATCACGTTCAATCAGTACTGAACCTAATTGCGCAGGCTCACTCAACAACACCGTAATACGCATGCCACTCTGGCGAATCACATGTTTACTCAGCGATGTTGACAACCACTCTCGAAGTAATGCACCCGTAACATCCGCAACCACCATAGTGTCTTGGGCTCTAAACCCATTCAAAAACTCACGACGTGACATCACTCCTGTGTTCCAGTCCATATCAAAAAAACTAGGATCTACAAGGGAGGCCGCGACATAAGATTTCGTCTGTAAAAACGCCTCAGCACGGAGATCATCCATCACAACAGTGCAGAAATCACAGTTTGTCTTGGATCCATCCACAGGCTTTTGAACCATAAAGACTCGCTCATCAAGATACAACGCTCGAAGCTCTTCCTCGGTAGGTGATCTATCTTCTGATTCTACGTCTTGTATGGGTAGCCAGGCGCACCCTTGCACAAGGAATGCTGTCCACAACACTGCCCAAAACGTTATGCTGAATCTAGAACGCGCTCTCATCCTCCTTGCAGTGAGCGCATCATAAATTCGGTGAGGGACATCACCCTAGCATCTTTTAAACGGGATGCAGCTAAATACTGCTTATCCACACGTTTTTTAGTCATCTCTTTGACCACACACTCAAACAAAACACCTTCGTCCTCCGTGACGGTGAGCTCCAAGACTAGCCCACGATTCTGTTCCAAAAATGCAGGACTAATCCCATTCAAAGACATCGTTGAAAGCAAGGCTGCACTGTGTTGAGCGACAAATCCCCATTCCAAATCCACTCCTTTTGCCATCCAAATATGGGTTTTGGCATTGCTATCGTGACTCACAATCCATTCTTCAGCTTCATAGCCATGAAGTCGTTTTGTGTTCCCCGTTTTTTCCCATGACGACTCAAGATCCAAGGATGGAATGGGTGAATTATGTGACGGTTTCACTCTCTTTGCAATATCTGAGGTTGTCTTAGCCAGACCCAACATTTGTTGCATCACAGACACAAAGGTGGAGTACTCTGATTCTGTAATCCGAAGCGCCTCTCCTTTTTTGGTCTCTAGATACATTTCTCGATCATCGTGATTGATGAAAATCCCCCCTTCATCGGGTGCATTCAACGCCAATAAACCAGTTTCTGTTGGTGACGCCGCAAGAATGATTTCTTTTAGCTTGGGTCCATCATCGCTTTTGCGCCCATTTTCAGATTCGTAGCTCACCCACTGATAGGTGACTGTTCCATGAAATGTAGACTGAGCCACGGTGCTATAGGGTGCAAGACCCATGCCGACTAAAGAGATGAGTCCTAAAAAGATTGAATAAATGAAACGTGTCATACTGAGAGTTTTCCAATGTGTGTGGACGGGGTCATTATCGTTACGCCAAAAGCTTGAAAATGTTGCATAAAAACCGTTCAGTTAGGAGTCTGAAGCAGAGCTTTTTCAGGAACAACCATTCAGTAAAGACCCTGCAATCATCATTACAACAACAAATCATCCGATTCTAAGGATACCTTACGAATCCATCCTCCCGCAAGGACATCCTCACCATCGTAGCACACAACTGCTTGTCCCGGTGTAATGGCTTCCCTCCCTGCAGGGAAATGGACCTTAAATTCATCCTGACCTGTGACCTCAAGCGTCCCTTCCGCACCTGCATCGTTGTATCGAATCTTACCCACAATGGGCACCTCTTCACCCTCAGGTAGAATACCTACCTTGACAAGGTTCATCTCTGCAGCCGTTAATGTCGTTTGGATCAAATCCTCTTTGACACCCACCATTACTTCGTTTGTGTCGGGATTAATAGATGTCACATACATCGGCTCTCCCATCGGTAAATGGAGCCCACGACGCTGTCCAATGGTAAAGTTGGGATAGCCAGCATGGGTTCCTACAATTTTGCCAAATTTATCCACAAAGACCCCTTCGCCAATTCGCTCGTCGTAGTCATCTACCTGCTCTTGAATAAACCGACGATAATTATCATCCGGGATAAAGCAGATTTCGTAGGAGTCGGGCTTGTTGGCCACCGACAAGAGCCCTTCCTCTTCGGCAAAGGCTCGTATCTCCGATTTCCGGTATGATCCTACAGGGAAAATGGTTCGCTCGAGGTGCTCTTGACGAACCCCCCAAAGAGCATAGCTTTGATCCTTGCTGTGATCAAGCCCTTTGGAAATCACATAGCGTCCAGCCTCTTCCCTAACGTTGGCATAGTGCCCCGTCGCGATAAACTCACAATCGAGCTGATCCGCTCGCCTGAGCAACGCGGCCCATTTAATGTGTGTATTACAAAGCACACATGGGTTAGGTGTACGGCCCGACATGTAGTCGTCAATAAACCGATCAATCACCCACGTACCAAACTCATCACGAATGTCTACGATGAAGTGCTTAAATCCTCGATGCACAGCAATTGCGCGGGCATCATTCATCGACTCCACGGTACAACAACCTGTTTCTTTCCCATTCTTACCCCCGCTACGGTGGTAATCCCAGGTTTTCATGGTAATGCCAATCACTTCATAGCCTTGCTGGTGAAGCATCACCGCCGCTACGGAGGAATCAACACCCCCACTCATTGCCACTAAGACGCGACCTTTTTTGCTCATGATGAGTTAACGTACGACGTTCGATAAACGTTTGCTGCCGAAGATGGAGAGGATAGTCCTCTATCTTACATATAAAGATATGGTTTCCATTCTTCCTCTACACCCCCCATTAGCTTGCGGAAGAAACTAATGTGAATCGGCTTGTATGGCTCCGTATGCAGGGGCATATTCGCTTCATCTGGCGTGCGATTCCCCTTTTTGACGTTACATTTGTTGCACGCTGTAACGAGGTTTTCCCAGGTGTCTTTGCCTCCTCGACTTTTTGGCAAGACATGATCGAGTGTGAGATCCGATTTTGACCCACAATATTGACACACGCTGTGATCACGCTTCATAATATTACGTCGCGATAAGACGATTCGGTGGTAGGGTAGTCGAATATATCGCTTGAGACGTATTACCGATGGATAATTGAATTCTGTTCGCGGTGTTTGAATCATCCTACTTGGATAATCGTGCAGAACTTCCGCCTTTTCCAGGAAAAGAAGCTTTATCGATCGCTGGACTGAACAAATCGTGAGAGGTTGATAATCTTGATTTAAAAGTAATACAGAGGCTTCTAGTGTGGACACGCGCCGATCATTTGCGGTGAGAGGTTCAGAATTCATATTACATGAACATGGCTTTGATTTCTTCTAATATGCCCGGATTTATCAAAAGTGCAAGTGTAATCGAAATTGCTAATCCAATTAATGCATTACGCGCGTCTTTTCCAATGATTTTGAAAGCACCCAGGATGCTTCGACCATGATCATCACGATTAAAGAGACTCATCGCTACCTCGCGTCCACCAAGTAACCCAATGAACACCCATGTTGTACTCATAGGTATATTACTCCGGATTTTGAGGTAGTACAAAATAACTGCATACACTGCATCAATAATTGTTGCCGATCGCACATCCGTAACAAACGATTTCTCCGTCACAATTTCTTGAATCCGATCTCCACGTAAGTAAAATAGCACGCCTAAGCCTGCAAAAATGAAGCCCGCAAAGCCCGCGAATTCATAAATACTCAACGATCGTGGCAGATAGACGGCAATGTTTGCAGCATCCTGCATAATCCATACAGACCACAAAGTACCCGACGTGACCCACTGCACGGGAATCCAAGCAGGGTGGGGCTCCCCTTTAAACAACCAAGTCGAAATGCGTGCTACCAAAAACCATACGATAATGGCCGCAAAAAACGCGAGTCCGTAGCCCAACATACTTTTTTGAAGAACACCTGTAATACCAGCCAGGTTCGACGAAAAGCAGCTTAGGATCAAGAACGTCGTGGACACAGGCATTTTGAGCCGTGTGATGATCAACAAGAATAATGGAGCCGCAATTTGCAGGAAGGTGAATTCTGTTGGGGCTTCACTAAACCCTTTGGATGCCAAACGTTGGTAGGATACATCCCCATTATAGGTGATCCAACTATAGGTGACTGTAACGAGGAATATACCCCCTATAAACAACCATAAAAGCCACCAAGGACGCTTTGCATTAGAGGCTAGAAAGGTTCCAATGGTTTGTATACTATCGTTCGCAATTGCTGAGT
>DDIC01000013.1:7416-7604 GCA_002338335.1 Bacteroidetes bacterium UBA1860 | reverse complement strand
ACAAACCGCTCAAACCACATTCCGATGTTGACCACGATGGAGATAAAGAAGGTAAATCCAATATTGCGGCGAAGTCTGCGCGACCACATAAACTGAGGCGAGAGCACGTTACATGCGATCATTGTCCAATAGGCCCAAGCGTACGGCCCGGTGGCGCGAAGAATGAAGATCGCTTTCTCGTACTCCAC
>DDIC01000013.1:3479-7076 GCA_002338335.1 Bacteroidetes bacterium UBA1860 | reverse complement strand
TCCATCATGTAGGCAAAACCTACCATGGTTCCGGTCACCATTAAAATGATGTTCATCTTCTCGATATGATCCAGTGTCATGATGTCTTCGAGCTTGAACACCTTTCGCGAGATAATCATGAGCGTGAGTACCATCGCAAAGCCTGAGAAGACCGCACCGGCCACGAAATAGGGTGGGAATATCGTTGTGTGCCATCCTGGGATTAACGAGACGGCAAAGTCAAAAGATACAATGGTGTGCACCGAGAGGACCAGCGGCGTTGCAAGACCGGCAAGAAGCATGTACGCTTTCTCATAATTCCACCAGTGGCGTGTGGAACCGCGCCATCCCAGGGCAAGCGTACCATAGACGCGTTTGGCAATCGTGCTTTTCACCTTGTCTCGAAGCGTGGCCACATCAGGAATCAGTCCTACAAACCAGAAGAGCACTGATACGGTTAGATAGGTAGAAACCGCGAACACGTCCCAAAGGAGGGGAGAGTTGAAATTTGGCCACATCACCATTTGGTTGGGTACAGGGAAGACCCAATAGATGACCCAAATTCGACCCACGTGAATCAGTGGGAACAAACCCGCACAAAAGACGGCAAAAATGGTCATCGCCTCGGCAAAACGGTTGATTGCGGTTCGCCAATCTTGACGGAATAAGAACAAGATCGCCGAAATCAGCGTCCCAGCGTGTCCAATCCCGACCCACCATACAAAGTTGATAATCGCCCAGCCCCAACTAATCGTATTGTTGAGTCCCCAAATACCTGTTCCCTTGTAGATGAGGTAGGCAATTGAGACAATCATGACCATGAAGACCAGATTGGAGATCCCAAAAAGCACATACCATAGCTTAGGTGTAGGGTTGAGGTTTTGCGCCGTCACCATTTGGGTGATGTCCGCAAAGCTATGATTCCCTTTCACGAGGGGCTCTTCTTGAACCAAGGATGCGTGTGCTGCAGTGCTCATTCTAGGGTGTTGGGGTTAATGTTTTTTGGCTGGAGCTTCGTAAAGACTCGGATGCGGATTCTTCAACATCGCGAGGTACGACGTACGCGGGCGCACGTTGAGCTCTTCTAACATTTGATAATTACGGTCGGTTCTCTTGTGCTGCACCACGACGCTGTTGTTGTCGGTGAGGTCGCCAAAAGTGATTGCATCGGCCGGACACGCCTGCTGGCACGCTGTTAAAACGGTTCCATCGGCTGGTTTTGGCGAGCCTGTTTCACGCTTGGTGGTGATTTTCTCACGGTTCACGCGCTGTACACAGTACGAACATTTTTCCATCACCCCGCGGAATCGAACGGTAACTTCTGGATTCATCGCCATTTGCACAATCTCAGGATCGTCACCTTGAGTGAGGTATTCGTCGCTGTAGTTAAAGAAATTGAATCGGCGAACCTTGAATGGGCAGTTGTTGGCGCAGTAACGAGTTCCAATACAACGGTTGTACGTCATTTGGTTCATGCCGTCGTCACTGTGCGTGGTGGCCGCCACGGGGCAAACCTGCTCACAAGGGGCAAGCTCACAGTGCATACATGGCACAGGCTGATGATATACCTGTGGATTATCGATATCACCTGCAAAGTAGCGGTCCGTACGGATCCAATGCATAATGCGTCGGCGAGAGACCTCTTTTTTCCCAATGACTGGGATGTTGTTCTCCGCCTGGCACGCAATCGTACAAACCCCACATCCAAAACAAGCGTTGAGGTCAATGGCCATACCCCATTGAGGTTCATAGTCTGGCCCATAGGTCTCATTAAACAACGAAATCGGTCCGTCTGACTCGCCGTTCTCTTCCATTTCTTTGATGCCAGGTACTTCATAACCATGAACCGACTTGTAGGTCGCAAAATTTGGATGCTCCTTGTAGTCGCTCAATGTGGTGGAGCGGACCATGTCACGACCTTCGAGGCTGAATTGCGCCTGGGTACACGCCATTTCGATGTCACGATCGGTGACCTCAACTTGAACAGATGTAGTATACTGAGCAGTGGTAGAGCGTAGGGGATAGGTGTTGGTGCCGGCGCCATCGGCTACACGGCCAAGCCCTTCGCGACCGTATCCAACCGTTACGGTGATGCTATCTTCGGCGTGTCCTGGTTGAATCCATGCCGGGATTTCGATGGTGCGTCCTTCCACGGTGAGTTTGACAATCGGCGCTGAGATGTCGCTTAGGTGACGCTCGGTTTCGATTCCAAGTTTCTCAGCAGTCTTCATCGACATGAGGGCCACATTATCCCATGTGATCTTGGACATTGGGTCTGGAAGCTCCATGAGCCAGCCGTTGTTGGCGTAGCGTCCGTCAAAAAGTTTGGCATCGGGGCGGATGATGAGCTCCATGTCTGATCCTGAGCCCGTGCTCGAGGATGCTGTTGAACTATCGCGTCCAAATGCACCATCGAGAGGGAATCCATTCGTTAATCGTGGATTTACTGCCCCGAACGCCCCAGGCGTGTCTTTGCGCAATCCATCATGAAGAATAGCATTCCATTCGCGGTCTGTGCCCACGCCAAGTTCTGAGCGCCATGTGTCGCGCACCAGGTCGTATCCTTGCGTGTATTCACCCGTTAAAATCGTACTCAAAAACTCCACTTCACTCCATCCGTCAAACAACGGAAGAATTTGAGGTTGCACCACGCTGTGAGCCCCCGTGAATGAGCGAGCATCATTCCATTGCTCGAGTGAATGGGCACGGTTCACATGCCATGTCGCCTGTTTAGACGTCTCATCGACCATGTCGGCCAAATGAAAGACCGTCGTTTTGTCCAGAGCACCCGCAACATCGATGTCTGCAGGCGCATTAAATGCAGGATTGGTTCCGACCATGACCATGGTGTCGAATTCTCCACGATTCACTGCGTCGATGGCGTCAGCAAAGGATGCTAATGACTCGCTCCCATCCACATGATCCACCACATGATAGGTAACCGGCGCTGCATCGGAGGTGCCAATATTCCCTAGAGCCGCATTGATTGCAGCCACAGCAGCATGAACTTCAGCAGGTTGGCCATAACCTGCCGTGACCAAAGACGAGCCTTGCGCCGCGACAAGGTCTTCCACCATCGCCTCGAGCGTCTCGTCAAGGAGGAACTCATTGTTTACCCCAGCAAACGGGCGTAGCTCCGAGGCATTGGTCGCATTATAGAGTCTAGCCGCCAACGCATACGTGAACGGCGCAACGTGCGACGCTTTGAGCTTTTTGCGTGAATCGGCGTACGACCCTGTGGATGTGAACGTCCCTTCCACGACATAAAGACGATTCATGGTGTCGTCGGTTGTCATCACTTTACGACGATCCGTCACCATGCGGGCGTTTTGAAGCGCATTTTTGTGGGACTGCGGGCTCATGAAGTCGTCATCTAGTGCGACAATGACGTCGGCGCGGTCAAAATGATTGACGGTACGAAGTCGCTGCCCAAAGGCAAGATCAGCTCCCTCAAACGCGTTCGCTTCGCCAAAAGGCTCATAATTGATCCAACGTGCGTTCGGGAATTGGTCCAGGGCCTGCTCTTTGAGTCGGAGTAATGTTGGAGATGAGCTCAACTCACTTACGAACAACACTCGGTGCGAACGGTCAGCAAAGTGTGAAGCCGCCGCCGCTACA
>DDIC01000013.1:0-3176 GCA_002338335.1 Bacteroidetes bacterium UBA1860 | reverse complement strand
CGCCGCCGCTACAAAATCGTCTTGCGTACTTGGCTCCCCATTAAAACGAATTCCACGAGAGCGATCTGGGTCATACATCGACAGAATCATCGCCTGTTCATACAAGGTGGTCTTGCCACGGCTGGCAGGATGGTCAGGATTCCCCTCAATTTTGGAAGGACGACCCTCGTTGTTTTCGATAAGGATTCCTGTCGCAGCGTCTTGATGACTAAAGACCGAGGCGTAATGCATCGGGATACCAATTGTTACATCTTCAGGCTGACGAGAGTAGGGGAGAATCTTTTGCACTGGGCGACGGCACGCAGCAAACCCGGCCATCGCAATCGACGCACCCATAATTCGCAAGAAGCTTTTTCGCGAGACGGGATCGCCTAGCTCTGAGGCCACCTTACCAAACTCACGGTGCTCGTAATCTTCGTACTCCTTGTTGCGGGCAAGCTCCCCGAGGCTCTTCCAATAGGTGTTGGGCGCCAGGTTCTCGTCTGATTCTGTAGTGTGCTGAAAGTCGTTACTCATGTCCGTATTCATATTCGTGCACTATGTCTTGCCAATCCATTAATAATGGCAACCCTGACAATATTGAGGTGCATGAATGTTGTGTTTCGCGACAAGCTCGAGGCCCATCTCAATTTGATTCTCAGCGGTATAGCCCATCGTGGTCACTTCCTCTACGGGGCGAATATATTTTTCCGGAGCGCGGTGGCAGTCCATACACCAGCTCATGCTGAGTGGCTCGGCCTGGTAGACAACCTCCATTTGGTCCATGCGCCCATGGCATGTCTCGCATCCAACCCCAACATTGACGTGGGCTGAGTGATTGAAGTAAGCATAATCGGGGAGGTAATTCACACGGATCCACTCAATGGGCTCACCTGTTTCCCATGACTGTCGAACAGGCTCTAGGGCAGGGGAGTCGGTTTTAATTTGATTGTGGCAATTCATGCACGTTTGGGTCGCGGGCACATTTGCATACTTGGAATCGTAGACTTGGGTGTGGCAATATTGGCAATCCATGCCAAGTTGCCCTGCATGAAGCTGGTGCGAAAAAGGGACAGGTTGCTCGGGTGCATAGCCTACGTCAAGAAATTCAGGGGCAAAAAAGAACCAAACCGTGAAAACGAGTGTGTTGCCAATGACAGTCGATCCAATCAGTAGTTTTCGTGGAATGTTGTTGCTCCACTTTGGAAAAATCTGCGCCATCTGAGTGTTATTCACCTACAATTGTTTTGCCGCTTGCGGCTATCCCGATCTTTATTTAGGAGTTGCAGAGGCGTAGTTGTAAAGCAAACCGCTCCTATGCTCCAATGAACTAGATCACTTAATCAATTCAACCTAAATTACCGAAACTGGAAACGTGAAAAAAGTAATTAATGACGATTTTGAATGGAATTTGTGGCCTTAGTGTTGTTGCAAAACTGTGATACAAATTGTGTTGAAATAAAAACGTACTCAATCATACATCTATGGCCTCGACATCTTCTTCAAATCTTCGTTCGATCATCCCGATAGTCCCTGCGCTTGAATCTCTTAGCCTTTGGAAGGGAATTGCTGCGATCATGGCTGTGAGTGTGGCCGCTTTCGCGTTTTTGTTGTGGATTTTATACGTGAAGCCTGCCAATGCTGAGGCTGGCTCATGGGTATACATGCTCCCAACGCTGAATGCGTCGTTGAATTCGATCGCCACGGTGATGATCCTAGCAGGGTATGTTGCCATCCGCCAGCGGTACTTCAAGCAGCACATGACCTTCATGATCGCCGCCTTTGTTGCCTCGTCACTGTTCTTGGTGAGTTACTTAGTCTATCATAATTCCGTCGGTCACACAGTGTTTGAGGGGGAAGGGTTTGCGCGAATCGCGTATTTCACGTTGCTCATTTCGCATATTATCCTCAGTGCAACCGTCGTGCCGTTTGTGTTGACGAGCTATTATATGGTGTTCTCGGGTCGGTTTAGTTTGCACCGTAAGGTTTCTAAATGGACGTTTCCTGTCTGGTTGTATGTTTCAGTAACAGGGGTTGTGATCTATTTCTTTTTAAGGGCATATTCATAGGAGCGGCAATCTTGCCTTTCATCCAATTATTGATTTGCTAAACCTCATCTCACAACTCGAACAGCGCGATAATGCCATGAATAACGCATCTTTAGTTTGGCTCGGTCACTCAACGTTCCAGATCACGACTCCCAGCGGAAAGGTGGTGTTGGTGGATCCGTTTTTGTCGGGCAATCCGCAGCTTTCAGAAGAGTTGAAGACGCCATCGAAAGTGGATGCGATTTTTTTAACCCATGGACATGAAGATCATGTTGGCGATACACTAGACTTAGCCAGTCGATTTGATTGTCCAGTGTATGGTATTGTGGAGTTGGTGGGTGTGCTTCAATCTCATGGGCTCAAGCGTGAACAAGCTGTAGGTTTTAACAAGGGTGGGACTGTTCATTTTGATGACTTGAGTGTCACGATGGTACATGCGCAACACTCGTCTTCCTTCCGTGGAGAGTATGCCGGTGAGGCAGCTGGATTGGTATTTCGTGTGCATAAAGCGTGGACCTTTTACCATATGGGCGACACCAATGCCTTTGCTGATATGGAATTAATCGCCGAGGTGCATGAGCCTGATGTGGTGGCTGTGCCGATCGGGGATCATTATACCATGGGGCATGTAGAAGGGGCGTTGGCTGTGGAGCTGGTTGAGCCCACTATTGCGGTGCCATGTCATTATGGGACGTTCCCTGTGCTGACGGGTGATGCAGCGGAGTTCAAGCGATTGGTCGAGCGGGACACGCAGACCAAAGTACAGGTGCCAGGGGTAGGGGAAGCCGTTAGGATTTAGGGTACAAGCACAAGCTTTAGATGAACTGTGGCATCACTAAGCCCTTGGGTGAAACTCCTTATGGACCTGATGCAATAGCGTTCGATCTACGTGTGTGTAGATTTCTGTGGTAATAATCGACACATGGCCAAGCATTTCCTGAACGCTTCGTAGATCGGCACCCCCTTCAAGCAAATGTGTTGCAAAAGAGTGACGGAAAATGTGGGGATAGACATGTTTTTCGATCCCAGTGGCGACGCTGTATTTCCTCACAATATTCCAGATGGTCATCCGAGATAGGGGAGCACCTCGCTGATTAATAAACACACGGTTTTGTGTTTGAGCGCCTCCAGGTATGCCAGAGACAGCGC
>DDIC01000068.1:43527-67404 GCA_002338335.1 Bacteroidetes bacterium UBA1860 | reverse complement strand
GGCTTGGAGATTGTATCTCCTCTTTCTAGTGGATCGACTGCGGAAAACTTCTTGTATATGCTCAATGGTGAAGCTCCAGGAGCCGCCGCCATCAAAACCATGGATCTCTGCTTAATCCTACACGCTGAGCACGGCATGAATGCCTCCACCTTTGTGGCAAGATCAATCGCCTCCACAATGTCTGATATTTATTCTGCAGTCACAGGAGCCATTGGATCACTCAAGGGCCCACTTCATGGAGGTGCCAACACCGCAGTCATGAACATGTTACTTGAGATGCAAGCCAAGGGTGATGATCTAGATCCAGTGGAAGAGGTCAAAGGAAAATTAGCCCGCAAGGAAAAAATCATGGGATTTGGGCATCGAGTCTACAAAACACTCGATCCACGCGCTGTTCACCTGCAGAAAATGTCGAAGCAACTCTCCGAGGAGACCGGACATATGAAACTGTATGAGTGGTCTGTGGCGATGCTAGAAACCATGAAAAGCGAGAAAAACATCGATGCAAACGTCGATTTCTTCTCTGCAACCGTCTACTACTCCATAGGAATCCAGCCCGATCTTTACACCTGTATTTTTGCGATGTCGCGTGTCTCTGGATGGACGGCTCACTTTATGGAACAAAGCGATAATAACCGCTTAATTCGCCCTCGCGCCATGTATATCGCAGACAAAAATCTCGACTGGACTCCTATCGAGCAACGATAACTGCGTTATTTCACGACGAAATTTAGAACACGTCCTGGGACATAGATCTCTTTGACGAGGGTCCCTTCATTTAGATATTTTTTCACATTGGGTTCTGCTTTTGCGAGCTCGAGGACCACTTTTTGATCCTCCACCTGAGCTGTCGCTACATCGATCGTTCCACGCACCTTCCCATTAACCTGCACAGCCAGTGTGATTTCATCCTCCACCAAGTAGGCCTCCTCATACACTGGCCAAGATGTGAGGCTAATGCTTTGATCGTGTCCAAAGCGCTCCCATAACTCTTCGGCAATGTGGGGAGCGAACGGATGAAGCAAACACAAGAACGGTTCTGCAATCGACCGAGGCATACTTGACCACCCATTAGCCTCATTTACAAAGATCATCAACGTGGAGATGGCCGTATTCATCCGTAATCCTTCGATATCCTCTGTAACCTTCTGAATGGTTTGATGAAGAAGGCGTAATTGCTCTTTGGTGTGTTCTTGGTCTGTAATCGATTCCTGCAGTTCCCCCGTTTGGTCATCAATCAATAGCCTCCATACGCGGCCCAAAAAGCGATACACCCCTTCGACGCCTTTGGTGGACCATGGTTTGACTTGCTCCAAAGGCCCCATAAACATTTCATAAAGCCGAAGCGAATCCGCGCCATATCTCTCCACCACATCATCTGGATTAATCACATTACCTCGAGACTTCGACATTTTATGAGCCTTAGCTTCCACCTCAACCCCAGATGTAAGATGGACAAAGCTATCACCTCGTTTCTCAACTTCATCTTCAGCGCAACGTACAGCATTAATGTCTGCTGTTGGATCACTTTCCAGAATGGCATCACGTTCTTTCTTGGTGATCCACGCTCCTTTGTGTTGAAAGGCTGTGAATTCCAGTTCCCCAAGGATCATCCCTTGATGGACTAATTTTTTGAAAGGCTCCGTGGTCGACACCACGCCTGCATCATACAATACTTTATGCCAGAAACGCGCATACAACAGGTGGAGTACGCTATGTTCAGCACCTCCAATGTATAAATCAACCTGTTTCCAAATGGCTTCCGCCTCGGGATCCAAGGGACCCTGGGTATAATTTGGACTCATATACCGCAGATAATACCAACACGAGCCCGCCCACTGAGGCATGGTATTGGTTTCTCGCACGGCCTCCTTGCCACCAAAAGACGTTTTTACCCAATCGGTGGCTTTGGCCAAGGGTGGCTCCCCTTTTTCACTTGGTTTGTAGTCTTCGACTTCGGGCAGCAAGACTGGCAAGTCATCCGTAGATAAAGGCTGAGGCTTTCCATCCACATGCACAATTGGGAAGGGTTCTCCCCAATAACGTTGACGCGAAAACAACCAATCACGAAGTTTGTACTGAGTCTTGCGGCGACCCACGGATTGCTCCTCTAACCAATCCATCATCGCCTCTTTTGCCTCGGCGATATGCATGCCGTTCAAGAACCCACTCTCAATCGCTGGTCCGTCACCCGTGTAGGCACCCCCTTCAAACTCTGCAGGTGGCTGAACCGTGCGAACAATCGGTAAATCAAAGGCTTTTGCGAAGTCATAATCCCTTTCATCTTGACCTGGAACCGCCATGATAGCTCCCGTACCGTAGTGCCCCAGGACATAATCAGCAATCCAAATAGGAACTGGTTGATCATTTACGGGATTGATAGCAAATGCACCGGTAAAGACTCCAGTCTTCACTTTGGACAATTCTTGGCGCTCTAAATCTGATTTTTGAGCCGCTTGGTCTATGTAGGCGCGTGCCTCTAACTCCTGATCTGGCGTTAATAAGTCCTCCACTGCAGGATGCTCGGGCGCAAGAACCATGTAGGTAGCTCCAAAGAGTGTGTCTGGGCGTGTCGTAAAGACGGTGATATGTGCGTGTGATGCATTCTGGGTGTGTGATGCATTAGAGGCTAGAGTCGAGGCGTTTTGAACAGCAAAATCAATCTCTGCACCCACACTTTTACCAATCCAATTGCGCTGCATAGCTTTGGTCGATTCAGGCCAATCAAGATCATCCAATCCATCTAGCAGCTGCTCAGCATACTCCGTAATCCGAAGCATCCATTGTCGCATGGGACGACGAATTACGGGATGCCCACCCACCTCACTCACGCCATCGACGACCTCTTCATTGGCCAAAACCGTTCCAAGTGCAGGACACCAGTTGACAGGCACTTCTGCTTGATAGGCTAACCCACGCTCATACAGTTTGAGAAAAATCCATTGAGTCCACCGATAATACTCAGGGTCAGTTGTATTGACCTCACGCGACCAATCATAGGAAAACCCGAGCATTTTGAGCTGAGATTTAAACTTAGCTATGTTTTCACGAGTCGTTTTTTCTGGATGAGTCCCCGTTTTAATGGCGTATTGCTCCGCAGGAAGTCCAAAAGCGTCCCACCCCATCGGATGTAGCACTGCAAAACCTTGTGCTCGCTTGGCCCTGGCTAGTATGTCGGTCGCAGTGTAGCCTTCCGGATGCCCTACATGAAGCCCACTTCCACTAGGGTAGGGAAACATGTCCAATACATAATAGGTAGGACCCTCTGGCTTTTCAGGCGTTTTAAACGTTTGGTGCTCATCCCAATACGCCTGCCATTTTGATTCAATTTGTGATGGATCGTATTTATTCATGGCCAAAAGGTACGATTCCAGCCATCATGATGCACAGCTTCATGATTCATGGGATTGTGAAGGAAGGTTAAGGACCCATGACAACGGATTTTCTCCATCAGGGGTCCAATGAATAGGTGGGCGTTGTGCAAGCTCTAAAGGCTCGGTTTTGGACTCAACTCTCGATTTGGACGAGGGTTCAGCCCTATTTCGTGAGCTTTGAGAGGTATGCTCCCTAGTATTCACCGAGTAAACGGATTGAATTTGAGCTGCTTTTCGAGAGTCATCGAACCATTTTTCCACCTGAGATCTATCCCCTTGCACCCAATACACAACACCCGGAATTGTCGAGAAGAGCGATTCATTGGGTTCAAAAACATAATCAGGAGCTTCACGGATAAGTAGGTGGTCCACCCAAATATGAGCAATTTGATTCGCTGCGCACCATCCACGCTCCATAACCCTTTCTTCGGAAACAGGCGACTCATCTTGATTAGAGTCCATAATGACGGCCTCCATAGAGTCCACCATCGCACACGAGTGTTGATAAAACGATAAAGGCTTTGAACTGACAATGAGCCCCACTGATCGACACCCTTTTCCTTGGTATAATAGCATCGCTTCTGCCAGAGCCTTCAACTCGGAAGAGTGTAAAGGCGACTGTTGATCATCCAACACTGCAATCGAGGCCTCAGCTCTACGCACCAGGGTTGCAGCAGGCGTATCATGTGCGGATGC
This sequence comes from Bacteroidetes bacterium UBA1860, assembly GCA_002338335.1. Classification (GTDB taxonomy): domain Bacteria; phylum Bacteroidota; class Rhodothermia; order Balneolales; family Balneolaceae; genus UBA8296. The sequence continues at coordinate 63,334 of DDIC01000068.1, read as the reverse complement.
GTCGACAACAAATTGCTTTTGAATCATTTCCCACGTCGATTCATTGCCTGTAAATATCCATGCTTGAATGGGGCGATTGAGTGAATGCACCAACCCAGCTGCATCGGTCGACCATGCCAGCTTCTGGCCAAGTTTAGGCTCCTGATAACACAGGTACTCCAGCCATGCTTGCATCAACGCAGAATCTCGTCTACTCAGTTTTCCCGCATAAAAGTCCCCTGCAAGACAAATGGCAAGCATATCTTGCAGTCCAACCATGGGAATATTGCCTGCATGAACACAACATATGAGCATCGAGTCGGGAATACCTGACTCGTTCAGATTTGACGATTTTGCAAATCCATTAGGCCAACTTTGCCTAACCCACGCCTGAAGTGATTCTACCGTGATAGCCTCGGCAAGGTGCTTAAGCTGAAAGACAACATCCGCACGCGTATGCCCGCTTTGTGACACCTGATCTGTAATGAGTGGCTCCATCTGCGAGCTTGGCTGGTGAATCCACTCTTGCCACCTCTTGCCCAAGATCTCTGCTCTGCCTAGAGCGGCCTCTAGTCCACCACGTAAATCAGGCTTCATCGCATTATCCATCCACATCCACCATATAATTACAACCTCGAGCCACAGATTTTTCACGTCTCCCAAGCACTTGAATCGCTCCATCCTCTCGCTGTATGGCTAAATCATCCGTCAAAAACCAAGGGCAGCTATTGATGTTACCCGCGTCCATCACCCCTAAACGACCCACAGAGCCGTGCGGTGTCGCTTGAAGGGGGTGATTCACGTCTTTGACCACAAATCGTGCCAATCGTGTGGGAGTAAACCATACACCATCCATGGAATACGCTTGAGAGGTCATTTCGCACATCCCATATTCAGAGTGAATCTGGCTTCGAGGAACTCCAAAACCCTCACTCAAGTGGTGATGCATGACGTCACGCGAGAGCTCACGTCGATGGGTTTTCATACCCCCGGTTTCAATGATGATGGAGCCCTGTGGAAGTCGCATGGGTGCATGACCTTTCGTGGATTCACCTGCACCCCCTATTGACATCCCTTCTTCTATCCCATCTACAAAATCGACCAGGCCAAAAGCAGCCCCAAAGAGCACGACGGGGCTTGAAGCATCCTCCTGAAGCGTGATTTGCAACTCCTGAGGCGTTGAAATCATCGTTGCCACGTCTTCGAGCTCCGAGACAATCGCACCCATCATCGAGAGTAAGGACGACGCGGGGTTATCGATGTACCCAGGCACATACCCAATAAAGCGGGCACCATGAAGGAAGGCCTCACGATAATGGGTCATAAACCCTTCAATACTCGCTCGATGATACAGGGCTAACGATCCCATGGCATGCTGAGAAGAGACGCTGGAAGAGGTTCCACTGCTTCGAAAAATCATGTCTGGCGTGTCTGTAATACTCATGAGCCTCTCTCGAAACGCAGAAATAGACATCAACGGCCATTTTTCAAGTGGCACCGAGGCCATCTCCCCAAACCCGTCCATTCCTCTGGTCATCTCTTCCACGTACCGCCATGCAATGGAGCGATGAGTGGCATGTTCACCCACACACAATTGCCAAGCGTCATCAAAGGATGTGGTGGCTAATAGTTGCTCTGCCAACTTCGTCATGAGAAGCCCTCGCACCTCAAACACTATTTTTCTTGAAGCCTGTTGAGCCACTGAAGCCTATATAGCCCTTTTTGAGCGATATCTTTTCGATAGGTTTTATGCTCAAAGTCAATCACGTCCACCGCTTTGTACGCATGTGTCACGGCTTCTTGCAACGTTGCCCCACGCCCTACAAGGGTCAGTACTCGTCCACCTTTGGTGACCACACGCCCCTGTTCGTCCGTTGCTGTTCCCGCATGAAAGACCATAGCGGGCTCATTTGACTCATTCCGAACCGTTTCGACCTGATCCAGCCCGCGTATCAACATCCCTTTTGGATAGGATGATGGATACCCCTCTGCAGCCAAGACCACACAACATGTTGATTCACCTGAATGGGTTACTTCAACTTCATCAAGCTCTTGTTGCACAGTAGTTTCACATAGTTTTATAAAATCATTCTGGATGCATGGTAGGATGCACTGGCACTCTGGATCTCCAAATCGACAATTGTATTCCACCACTTTAGGGCCAGCCTCGGTCATCATTAACCCGACATAAAGAATCCCCGTGTACGGAGCGTCTTTGACTTGTAACCCGGTAATGGTTAGCTCAATAATCGTTTGCTGAATTTGATTCAAAAGAGCATCTGTGACAACAGGCGCTGGAGAGTAAGCACCCATTCCCCCAGTGTTGGGCCCTTTATCCCCATCATAAATCCGTTTGTGATCTTGCGCGACACCCAGGATTTTGGATGAATACCCGTCGGTAATAACAAACACAGACGCCTCTTCCCCCTCCATAAACTCCTCTACCACGAGTTGGGTCGAGGCCTCACGAAGTGATTCTGAGGCAAGGCATTGCTCCAACGCTGCGGTTACATCCTTTAGCGTTTCACACACAAAAACTCCTTTGCCTGCCGCAAGACCATCGGCTTTTAACACGATAGGTAGATTCGCCTGATGCTCAATCCACTCTTTGATCGCCAAGGCGTCGGCGTCCGTCGATAGTGTAAAGAGCTCCGAAGCTGCCGTTGGAATCCCAAATTCTGCCATGAATTCTTTGGCAAAGGCTTTGCTTCCTTCCAATTGTGCCGCATACGCGCTGGGGCCAAATGCAGGAATTTCATGTTCTCGAAGTGTGTCTACAAGTCCATCCACAAGGGGTTGCTCTGGGCCGATTACCACCAGTGTCACGTCATGCTCCCTACAAAACGCAATGACATCTTGGTGATTTGCCGGCTCAAGATCGACACATTGCACCTTATCGAGCGCTGCCATTCCAGGATTTCCAGGTGCGGCATAACACACCTCCAAACCCTCTGAGGCTACGATTGCGGCTACCAAGGCGTGTTCACGCCCTCCCGATCCAATGCATAGAACGTTATGAGAGGGCATGACTCAGAATCTCTGTGAAACTTTCAACCTGAAGGCTAGCCCCGCCAATCAACCCACCATCGACGTCAGGCTGACTCAAAAGCTCTTTTGCATTGCCAGGCTTCATGCTACCACCATACAATATTCGCGTGTTGTCGGCGACAGAAGCGCCCACAGCGTTCGTCAGCCATCCTCGGATAAAGGCATGCATCTCTTGGGCTTGCTCCGGGGAGGCAGTCTCTCCAGTCCCGATAGCCCAAACAGGTTCGTATGCGATACTCATCGACGCCCAATGGGCCTCATCCAGCCCGCGAAGCACGGGATCGAGTTGCTTGCGGACCACATCTTCTTGCGACTCTGCTTTGCGGTGATCCAGAGTTTCGCCTACACAATACACGACCTGAAGCCCTGCAGCTAAAGCCTTTTCAACTTTCACAACAAAGTCCTTCTCAGATTCACCAAAGTATTCCCGCCGCTCAGAATGCCCCACCAATACCGCACCACAACCAGCGTCCGCGATCATCCCTGCGCTTACCTCCCCTGTGTACGCCCCCTCATCATACGACGCCACCGTTTGGGCGCCTACGATCACCGCATCATCGGCCGTTGCAATGGCGGCTGGGATAGACAAATACGATGGAAACAGAGCGATATCTAAGGAGGATGCGTCATGTTCTTGAAGCCAAGCCGACAATGCATACATAAAGTCCATAGTGGCTTGTTGATCCTGGTTCATCTTCCAATTTCCTGCTAATAATGGGGTAATTGAGGCCATAATCTACCCTACTGATCTAGTTTTTTGAGTAAGTATGTTTTGGCAAGCTCTGGATTGGCTTGTCCACGAGAGACTTTCATCACCTGCCCCACAAAAAAGCCCATTAGTGCGGTTTTCCCTTCTTTGTAGCGTTCCACCTCATCAGAGTGTTGGGCTAGGACCTGGTCAACAAAGGTTTCTATCGCTGAATCATCCGAAACTTGAATCAAATCGAGCTCTTTGGCAATTGCTTCTACATCTGTTTGCGCAGCCGTGCCCGCAGCCCCATCCGCTTTGCCACCTTCATGGTTCACATGTCGATCAACCAACTCCATAAATAGTGTTGTTTGAGCGCTAGAATTCACCTTTGCGTCTTGTTTTAGTCCGATTAACTGCGCCAGCAGCTCCACTCCGACTGGAAATTGCCCAATCGACCATCCACGCTCATTTAACACACGTAGCACATTCGATAAAATCATCGCACTAGAGACTTTGGCGTCACCACTTGCCTCAACTAAGGCCTCAAAAAAGTCCGCCAAGGCACGTTGATCCGTCAGGGTCACCGCATCATCAAGGCCGAGTGAATACTGCTCAATAAAGCGAGCTCTACGCACATCGGGCAGCTCAGGCAAGGCAATCTTAACAGACTCAAGCCACGCTTCATCCAAAACGACGGGAGGCAAATCAGGTTCGGGGAAGTAGCGATAATCATGCGCTTCCTCCTTGCTACGCATCGAGCGTGTGGTCAGAGTATTAGGATCCCACAACAACGTCTCCTGCACCACCTCCCCTCCTTGCTGAATCAGCGCAATCTGCCGGTCAATTTCATACTGAATCGCCTTCTCAACATTTCGGAAGGAGTTCATATTCTTCAACTCCGTTCTTGTACCGAACGCCTCTCGTCCTCTTGGACGCACCGAAACGTTTGCATCACACCGAAGACTCCCCTCTTCCATGTTTCCATCACAAATATCTAGGTATTGCACAATCTGACGAATTCTCGTGAGGTATGCATAAGCTTCCTGTGGCGTACGAATATCTGGCTCAGAGACGATTTCAATGAGGCTTGAGCCTGCACGATTCAAGTCAATCAGCGAGTGGTAAGGATCCTGATCATGCAAGGACTTCCCTGAATCCTCTTCCATGTGAATTCTAGTAAGCCCAATTCGTTTTTTATAAGTGGGTAGGGTAATCTCAAGTTCGCCACCAAAACAAATGGGGGTCTCGTATTGAGAAATCTGATACCCCTTGGGTAAATCAGGATAAAAATAGTTTTTTCGGGCAAAAATCGACCTGCGCGCAATCTCACACCCCGTCGCAAGGCCCATCTTGACAGTATAATGAATAAGCTCTTCATTCACTTGTGGTAACGTGCCTGGATGGCCAAGACAGAGTGGCGTGAGCTGGGTATTTGGTGCCTCGCCGTACTCACTAGCCACAGGTGCAAACGCTTTGGTTTGCGTTTGAAGTTGCGCGTGAACCTCGAGTCCTATCACCGCCTCAAAATCGGGATGATTGATGGTCGCTTCAGCCAGTGTGTCAACCTTAGTGTTTGACTCTGATGATGGGGTGGAATTACTCATAGTATGTTTCGAATGTACGCACCTTCATTCACTCAATCCAATGAGGTTCTGCGTTACACAATGAATTGAACCCTGCCCCCACACCAAATCGTGGCATTGGATCCCAACAATCTCAAGCTCAGGAAGTATGTCTTGGAATATGGCGATCGCCTCACGATCCGTTTTGGGGTCATACAACGGGAGGTACACCGTGTTGTCACCAAACACAAAATTGGCATAACTCGCAGGCACGATGCTCGATCCATCGACGGTTGTGCCTTCAATTTCACAGCGTGGCATAGGGAGATCGATAATGTTGAGATCAAACCCTTGCTGCACCCTCAAATCTTGACCAAACCTTGTGAGGGTCTCCTTGTTTTCGCGCAGAACCTGCTCATTTGGGCCGCCTGGTGTGTCGTGAGCCATTAGAACCACATCTTTTCGTACAAATCTTGCAAAATCATCTACATGCCCATCGGTGTCATCACCTTTGAGGCCAGCATCAAACCAACACACATGAGATACCCCAAAGGCCTCTTGTAGAATCTGGTCCAGTCTATGTTGGCTCACTCCAGGATTGCGCGCAGGGCTTTGCAGAACCGCTTTAGTCGTTAAGAGCAGCCCATCTCCATTACCCTCAATGGCTCCACCTTCCAAAACGGTCTCATAGGATTGCACCGTTACGTCCAACGATACAGCAAGAGTCTTTGGAATGGCATGATCCAAATCAAATGGCGGATATTTGCCTCCCCATGCGTTATAGGTCCAATCTAGCCAGACAGGTTGATCACCCTCCAAGACTCCAATAGGACCATAATCACGTACCCACAGGTCGTTAGTGGGCATAACAATCCATTCCAAATCAAGCGATGTGCCTAGATCGATGGATTGTCGAACCAATCGATCCGCATACTCACCAACGACAGCGGACGAAACGAGGCACAAAACCCGTTGACGTGAAGCCATAGTACGCAATAGCTCCACATAAACAGCTTCCACACGTTTGAGCCGTTCTCCAGGCCACGTCTCACGATTTTCGGGCCATGTAAGAAGCAAAGCATCCTTAGGCTCCCATTCTGCCGGCCAGCGAGTTGTAGACACTGGTTCTATCCTTCCTGCGTCCATCCTTACTGTGTCCATCGCTTGAGAAGGGGGGCATAGGTGTCAATCCGACGATCTCTGAAAAATGGCCAGGTCTTACGAACCGTTTCAACTTCGGAGAGATCAAGCGTTGCATGCAAGATCTCCTCTTTCTCCCCTGCTTCCGCCAGAATTTCACCAAAAGGACCAGCGACAAAGGAGTGTCCCCAGAAGGTCGTTCCCGACTCAACCCCAACACGATTGACTGCAGCGACAAAAACTCCGTTGGCAATCGCATGAGAGCGCTGAATCGTCTGCCAAGCATCATGAAATGCCGCCATTTCGGTCTTAGACTCCGTTTCTAACGATCCAATGGCGGTTGGATATACAACTAGTTGAGCACCTTGCAAGGCAAGCACACGAGCAGCCTCTGGGAACCATTGATCCCAACAGATTAAGACGCCAAGTTTTCCCCATGGGGTGTCCACTACAGGATACCCAAGATCCCCTGGAGCGAAATAATACTTTTCGTGGAAGCCTGGGTCCTCAGGGATGTGATTCTTGCGATAATGAAGCACCCTCTCCCCTTGATCATCGAGGACGACGGCAGCATTATAGTATACTCCTGGGCCCGCTTGTTCGAAAAAAGGAACCACCAACCAGATGGCTAGCTCCTTGGAGAGTGCACTCATTTGTTGAATGAGTGCACCATCCACCGCCGATGCATCCGAAAAATGCGCCTCATCAACTCGAGCCCCTACATAGGGTTGTTGAAAGAGTTCTTGCAAGACAATGACTTGTGCGCCCTCATTAGCAGCGGCTCGAATGAGGCGAATATGATGCTCTACACTTGAGGTGATCGAGCCAGGGTAAGCACATTGGATGCAGGCTAAACTACATATAGACATGTTAGAATTGTGTTGTGTCAAAAAATTAGGTGGTCATTCACACATGGCGTCCTTACTTTTAAAGATACGAGCTAATCGATTAATCATCGGACTAAAACAACGTATTGGAGCATGGGAACAAAAAATGAAGCGCCACGAAGCGCTGTTGAACTTGACACGTTGCAGTTGGAGATACCAGACGAGTGCCAACATTGGAATCTTACCCCAGCTGAGCTTTATGAGCACATTATCAAAAATGATGAAGGAGTTCTGACAGACAAGCATGCCATTCGAATCCTTACCGGGACCTACACAGGGCGTTCACCCAAGGATAGATTCATCGTGGAAGATGAGCAAACCAAAAAACATGTCGATTGGGGAGGGTTTAATACGCCAATTTCAAAGGACGTTTTTGAAAAACTTCACACCAAAGTGGCCTCGTATTTAAAAGATAAATCCGTCTATGTGAAGGATCTGTATGCAGGCGCTGATCCAGACCATCGATTGAATGTTCGGGTAGTCAGTGAGGTGGCCTATCACGGGTTGTTCTCTCACAATATGTTTATTCGCCCGACAGATGATGAATTAGAATCCTTTGTGCCAAGTTTTACTGTGTTGGCAGCACCTTTTTGCGAAGCAGATCCAGAATCGGATGGGACTCGATCGAAGACCTTTATCCTAGTCAATTTTGAGAAGAAGCTCATTCTCATTGGAGGAACTCTCTATTCAGGTGAGGTAAAAAAAGGGATTTTTGGGGTCATGAATTATCTACTCCCACAAAAAAGAGTGATGCCCATGCACTGTTCTGCCAATGTGGATAAAAAGGGGAACACAGCTGTCTTTTTTGGGTTATCAGGAACGGGTAAAACCACGTTATCCGCAGATCAAGACAAAACTCTGATTGGGGATGACGAACATGGATGGAGTGATCAAGGTATCTTCAATTTTGAAGGGGGGTGTTATGCCAAAACAATTAATCTGAGCCCAAAGCAGGAACCTGAAATCTACGCAACCACACAGATGCCAGGAACCATTTTGGAGAATGTTGTGCTCGATAGCAAACGTCGCCCTGACTTTGACGACGTCTCACTCACCCAGAATACACGATGCTCGTATCCCATTAATTACATTCCCAATGCCAGTGAAACGGGACGAGCAGGTCATCCAAAAAACATCATCTTCTTAACCGCAGATGCTTTTGGGGTGCTCCCTCCCATTTCAAGACTCACACCTGCGCAAGCCATGTATCATTTTATTAGTGGATACACTGCCAAAGTAGCGGGAACCGAACGTGGTATTACTGAACCTGAAGCTACCTTTAGCGCCTGTTTTGGGGCCCCGTTCATGCCGCTTCATCCCTCAGAGTATGCTCGCTTGCTTGCGGAGAAAATCAAAAAGCATGACGCCACGGTGTGGCTTATCAACACAGGATGGACAGGCGGATCCTATGGGGTTGGCTCACGAATGAAGCTATCCAACACTCGAACGATGCTCGCTGAAGCGCTAAGTGGATCGTTAAATAAAGGTGCGTTCCACGTTGATCCAATCTTTGGATTGGAAATCCCTGACGATGTTCCGGGTGTACAGCGTGAACTACTCGACCCAAAGCGTACATGGCCAGATAAAGATGATTACACCACTACCGCGATCAAACTGGCGGGCATGTTTCGGGAGAATTTTAAGCAGTTTGAAGAGATTGCAGGGGACGAGATTGCATCTGCAGGCCCTCTTGTATAGCTTCACTCTATAACGATTGAAGCATATGACATCGAAAGATCTCGCATCACTGACAGGTATTTTAGACCTTACCTCCTTATCCGGATTTGAATCTGAGCAGGACATCGAGGCGTTATGTCAAAAAGGGATTGCTCCTGCGGAAGGATTGCCCAGTGTTGCTGCCATTTGTGTCTATCCTCTTCGGGTAAGCACGGTGGCGAAGGCTACCCAAGGCTCGGGCGTTCGAGCTTGCGCTGTTTCTGGAGGGTTTCCTCATGCCATGAGTCCATTATCTGCCCAACTCATTGAAACCCAATCAGTCCTTGATGATGGTGCACTAGAAGTTGATATCGTAATTCCAAAATGGGCTGCTCACCAGGGTGACTGGCAAACGGTTCAAATGCATGTTGCTGCACACAAATCGGTGTGTGGTGATGCCTTGCTAAAAGTGATTCTCGAGACCGGTGAAATGGGCTCCGATACGAATGATTCGACTGGAACCGTTGCGCCTGGAACCGAGATGATTGCCTCTGCATGCAAGGCTGCGATTGCTGGCGGCGCTGACTTTCTCAAAACATCAACTGGAAAAGTGGCAATTTCGGCCACAGTGGAGGCTGTTGAGGTGATGATGAAGGTTGTTGCTGATCATTACCAAAAAACAGGGCAAACGGTAGGAATCAAAGTTGCAGGGGGCGTGCGAACCGTAGAGCAAGCTCATCCCTATATAGCCCTAGCTGAGGCTCATCTACCCTTTGACTGGCGTCATCCTCAACATATGCGCTTTGGGGCTAGCTCTTTGTTAGACGATATTGTTACACAATGGAAAGCCTCATGAAACCCTCCAGCTGGATTCCTTGGATTGTCATCGTGACTCTTGGCTCAATCCTCTTTCCATCCAAGGTTGATGGACAATTTGTCCGACCCTTACTCGACGGAACTCGTAACTCTCTGACCGATTGGGCACCCCCTGTTCGATTTGAATCATCTTTTCTGGAGTCACCAACGTTGGATGATTCGGCCCGAACGGAGCAACCCAGCTATGGATACAAGGTGCAAATTGCTCGTACTCGTCAAGTGATGAAGGCCGACAGCATTCTGCAGGAATACCTTGTTTGGTCAGACACATTATTTACTGAGCATCGCCCCAAGGGGTATTTGGATTTTCGAACACCCTATTATCGAGTCTCAGTGGGTAATTTTACAGAGCAGCGAGTTGCTATCTATTTTGCAGAAACGATTCGTAGGCAATTTCCCGACGCCTGGGTGGTTCAAGGGGAGCTTGAAGCGGAGTTTCTCGCGCCAGATGGGACTCGATGGATTACTGATCCAGTAGCACCTGTGGATTCGATCGAGAATGTCGATTCAGCCAGACCTGTCCAACCGGACGCACCCGCCGAATCAGACGTTGAATCGAAACAGTAGCACGTCGCCATCTTTGACGACATACTCTTTCCCTTCTTGACGCATTTTACCCGCCTCGCGAGCCGCTTTCTCGGATCCTAAGGTCTCATAATCATCAAATGCGATGGTCTCAGCTCGGATAAAGCCCTTCTCAAAATCGGTATGAATGACCCCAGCAGCTTGTGGCGCCTTGGTGCCTTGTCGAATTTGCCACGCTCTGACCTCTTTTTCCCCAGCTGTGAAATAGGTGATAAGGCCAAGCAAACGGTATGCTTCTCGGATTAATTTTGGCAAACCAGCATCCGTCAAGCCCAAATCTTCCAAGAACATCTGTTTTTCATCTGGCTCCAATTCAGCAATTTCTGACTCGATTTTGGCACAAAACACGACCACTTGATCCCCTTGAGCCTCAGCTTTTGCTCTCACAGCTTGTACAGCATCAACCTGTTCCCCATTGGGCAACCCATCCTCGTCCACATTACACGCATACAACACAGGTTTATGCGACAAGCAGTGGGTGTCTTTAAGTGCTTCGAGCTGGAGATCGGAACATTCAATCGCTCTGAGTGCGATTCCTTCGCCCAGTTTATCCAGCAATGCTTCCAATGCCTCGGCTTGCTGTGCTAAACTTTTATCCCCACTCTTGGCTTGTTTTTTGAGGTTACTCACCCGTTTGTCGAGGATATCGATGTCTTTGAGAATGAGTTCCTGCTCGATAATATCAATATCACGCAAGGGATCGACACTCCCTTCAACATGAATCACATCGGGGTCGTCAAAGCAACGCACAACATGAAGGATTAAATCCACCTCACGAATGTTGCTCAAAAACGCATTTCCTTTTCCCTTACCCTCACTCGCCCCTTTGACCAAGCCAGCGATATCGACAAACTCTACCGATGCAGGAATTACAGAAGCGGGTTTGACGAGTCTGGTCAAGGTATCGAGTCTAGGATCTGGCACGTTCACCAAACCCACATTAGGATCGATCGTACAAAAGGGAAAATTGGCAGCCTCTGCTTTGGCACTGCTTAGCGCATTAAATAATGTTGATTTCCCCACATTGGGAAGCCCAACAATTCCACACGATACACTCATTCTTGAAGTCCTCGTCCTTCCTTGACCAAGAGTCCCTCGGCCTTTAAGTCTTTGCGGATTGCGTCCAGCAACCCATTCACAAACTGCCCACTTTGCTCATCATAGAATGCTTTGGCCAGTTCAATCGCCTCGTTAATGGTGACCTTGGGTGGGATATCTTTGAAATACAAAAACTCGGTAATCGAGCTCCGGAGAATGCATTTATCAACAAGGGACAACCGTTTCAAGTCCCAATTGGCGAGATGTTTCTCAATAATGGGGTCAATTTCGGAGCGATGATCTACAGCCATATCAAAGAGATGGGACGCAAACTTTTTAAGTTTTTCATCTTCTTGAAGTGGTTGTTCTACCAACAGACGACGCACCTCATCTTTGGTGTTTCCCTTGAGCTCCCAGGCGTACAGTGCCTGAACCACCTTTTCTCGTGCAAATCGTCTTGTCATATCTTCATTTTGTTAAGCGATGCAAGGTACAAAGAGGATCCACAAGCTCATAGACTAGATTGATGGTTTTTCGTATTTTTGGTGATTCGGGTTCTTAGCTCAGTTGGTTAGAGCGCTACATTGACATTGTAGAGGTCGGCGGTTCGAATCCGCCAGAACCCACATACCAAGGTAACAACGAATACCCTTACGCATTGCTGAACCACCTAGCTGAAACAGATTTGATTCTTGCTCCAACGCTTTCATGATTGAACTAACCCTTCCAGACGGATCCTCTCGATCTGTTGCACCTGGTACCACTGGGTTCGAATTCGCCAAAAACATCTCCGAGGGACTTGCACGTAATGCCTACAGCTTTACGCTTGACGGTGAGGTGTATGATCTGCATCGCGAAATCCCGGCAAACGGCTCGATTGCGATTAATACCTGGGATAGTGCCGATGGGAAAATGACCTTTTGGCATTCCTCGGCTCATTTGTTAGCCGAAGCCGTTCAGACGCTTTACCCAGAGGCAAAGTTCACTATTGGCCCTGCGATTGAGCAAGGGTTTTACTACGATATCGATTTTGGTGACGAAACCATTGGCCCCGATGAGCTCGCCGAAATCGAAAAGACCATGAAAGAGATGGCGCGCAAAGGTTCCACGTTTGAACGACGCGATGTCTCTAAAGAAGAAGCCCTCTCCTATTACAAGTCTCTGGGGAATGAGTACAAGGTGGAGCTTATTGAAGATCTTGACGATGGGTCCATTACGTTTTACTCGCAGGGTGAATTCACAGATCTTTGTCGGGGGCCTCATGTACCGTCGAGTGCATTGGTCAAAGCGGTAAAATTAACCACTTTGGCAGGAGCCTACTGGCGCGGGGATGCCGATAATGCGCAACTCACACGGATTTATGGCATCAGTTTCCCCAAAACCTCCATGCTTGAGGAATATCTAGAGCAGGTAGAAGAGGCCAAAAAACGGGATCACAAAAAACTGGGGCGTGAACTCGGGATCTACATGATGGATTCCATGGTGGGGAGCGGCCTGCCTATCTGGTTACCCAATGGAACAACCATGCGTCGTTTGCTTGAACAATATCTTCGTGAGGAGCAGATTCGACGTGGCTATCAAGAGGTGATCACACCACATATCGGGCGCATTAAGCTCTATGAAACCTCCGGGCACTATCCATATTACAAAGACTCGCAATTTGCTCCACTTGATGTCGATGACGATCAGTATTTGCTCAAACCGATGAACTGCCCGCATCATCATAGGATTTATGATTCAGAAATGCGCTCCTATCGGGACTTGCCCGTACGACTCGCTGAGTTTGGATCGGTCTATCGATACGAGCAATCGGGAGAACTCAATGGATTGTCGCGTGTGCGTGGATTTACTCAAGATGATGCCCATATCTATTGCACGCATGACCAACTCCAAGAGGAGATACGCAACACCATAGAGTTGACACAAACAGTGTTTGCCTTGTTTGACATGCCTGTTGATATTCGTCTCTCCTATCGTGATGACAACGACAAGAAATATGGTGGCGAACAAGCGTATTGGGATCGCGCCCAAGCTGACATTCAGGCCGTGGCCGATGATATGGGGTTGAATTATACCATTGCCCCAGGCGAGGCTAGCTTCTATGGCCCCAAAATCGATTTTATTATCCGGGATGCCATCGGTCGGCGCTGGCAACTTGGAACGGTTCAGGTCGATTATGTCATGCCAGAGCGGTTTGACTTGACCTATGTTGGATCCGATAATCAAAAACATCGCCCCGTGATTATTCATCGTGCTCCTTTTGGATCCATGGAGCGCTTTATGAGTATCTTGATCGAACATTTTGCTGGTGATTTTCCACTATGGCTTGCCCCAACCCAACTCGCGATTTTGCCGATTACTGATGCTCAAGCAAATGCAGCGTATACCTTGCAGAAAGAGTGTCAAGCCAAAGGTATGCGAGTGACGGTGGATGCAAGAGCCGAAAAAATTGGCGCAAAGATTCGAGATGCAGAGACATCCAAAACGCCATACATGTTCATCTTAGGTGAACGAGAAGTGGAACAGTCCACCGTGTCTGTTCGTAAACATAAGCATGGAGACCAAGGTGTCATCTCTCAATCAGAAGCCTTAGAGCAACTGCACCAAGAAATTGCCACCAAGGCCCTTCCCACAACACCCAACTAATCGATTCGAGGTAGAATTATCGCAAGACGAGTACCCCCAAGGCAGCAAAAGCAAGAAAATCGCCCACGCATTAACGATGAAATACGTGCGGGCAATGTGAGGCTCATCAAACCTGACAATGCACATGAGCTCACCAATTTGGATCGAGCACTGCAAGTCGCTGAACAGTATAATCTTGACTTGGTTGAGATCTCACCCGATGCAAGCCCACCGGTCGTGAAAGTGATGGACTTTGGTAAGTTTCTTTTCGAGAAAAAGAAAAAGGAAAAAGAGGCCAAGAAGAAACAACATGTGATTAATGTGAAAGAGCTCCGCTTTCGACCACACACCGATGCCCACGATCTAGAGTTTAAAACACGACATGCTCGTGATTTCCTCTCTAGTGGGGATAAGGTCAAAGCAACCGTTCAATTCAGGGGTCGAGATATGATGTACACTGAGAATGGAGAAGAATTGCTGGCAAAACTAGCCGAGAGTTTGAGCGATGTGGGCAAAGTAGAAACCCAACCTGCCATGGAAGGACGCCGGATGATCATGATTATGGCGCCAAACAAGGTATAATCGATTGGAGTTCGGCCGAAAGCTCTGTATCTTTAAAGCTTATAAATTTTAGATAGGTGTGTCATGCCAAAGATGAAAACAAAAAGTAGCGCGAAGAAACGCTTTCAAGTCACAGGAAGTGGCAAAATTAAGCGTAAGCAGGCCAATAAGCGCCACATTTTGACCAAGAAAACAACCAAGCGTAAGAATAACCTAGGCAAAGATGCGATTGTCACGGACGCAGATGCACCGCGCGTGAAGACCATGTTGCCAGGCAAGTTCTAATCTATTTTAACCACTAAACACGATCCAAAATGCCACGTTCATCCAACTTAGTGGCTTCCCGTCGCCGTCGCCGTAAGATTTTAAGTGCAGCGAAAGGTTACTGGGGCAAGCGGAAAAATGTGTATACCATCGCAATTAATGCGGTCGAAAAGGGATGGCTCTATGCCTACCGCGACCGTCGAGTCCGGAAACGTGAGTTTCGTAGACTTTGGATTGCACGGATTAATGCAGCTGCTCGCCTAAACGGTACCACCTACGGAAAGCTAATTCATGCTTTGAAAGAGCAGAACATCGAGATTAACCGCAAAATGTTGGCAGATATTGCTGTACATGATGCGGCTGCATTCACTGCGGTACTTAAGGCAGCAAAAGTCGCCAAGTAAACATCGACGTTTTCACCTCTGGTTTCGGCCAGAGGCTTTACTCCCATTATAGGTTATGAAACAAAAGGTCGATGACGCTCGTCAACAGATTGAAGATGATGTACTCGACTCTGAGGAAGCTTTAGAGTCGTTTCGGTTGACCTATTTGTCTCGTAACGGGCTCTTTTCGAGCCTTTTTGAGGAGTTTAAGGCCTTACCAGGACCGGAGAAGAAAGAGGTTGGCAAGCCACTTAATGTGCTCAAGGTGTTTGCTGAGCAAAAATTTGCCCAGGCCAAAGAGAGTCTCGAGGAAGCAAAAGAGACGATTCGCTCGGCGACCGATGATGTCACCCTGCCGGTCGAGCCTTCAGCACTGGGTTCTATGCACCCACTTACGTTGGTTCGACATGAAATGACCCAACTCTTTATGCGGATGGGGTTTACCGTCGCTGATGGTCCTGAGATTGAGGATGATTTTCACAATTTTACAGCGTTAAATTTTCCCGCAGACCACCCTGCTCGTGACATGCAGGACACCTTTTTTGTGCGAAAAGGAGACCGCGCGGAAGACCGATCCGATGATCTTGTATTGCGGACACACACCTCCCCTGTTCAGATTCGTCTGATGAAGGAACAAAAACCACCCATTCGCGCCATTATGCCAGGTCGTGTGTTTCGTAATGAAGCAGTGACCTATAAGTCGTATTTCCAGTTCTCACAAGTAGAGGGACTTGTGGTGGACACCTTTATTACGATGGCTGATTTGATTCATACTCTGGTGACCTTTGCCAAAATGATGTATGGCGATCACATCGAGTATCGTGTTCGCTCGTCCTATTTCCCGTTCACAGAGCCAAGTATTGAAATGGATGTACGCACCTCCTCAGATGCTGATTGGATGGAGATTTTAGGGGCAGGGATGGTCGATCCAAATGTATTGCGCGCTGTCAATGTGGACCCTGATGTCTACTCGGGATTTGCGTTTGGCATGGGAATTGATCGCATATGCATGCTTAAGTATGGATTTAGCGACATTCGTACCCTATACGAAAATGATCTACGTATGCTTTCTCAATTTGAGCATATCGGAGGGGGACGATGATTGTCTCTCTGAATTGGATCAAGGAGCTATTGGGAGATCAAGCCTCCTCCCTACCTGAAGTTGAGGTCATTGCAGACACACTCACACGTATTGGTCATGAGGTCGAAGAGATTCGTACTACGTCGACTCTGCCCGACTCAGTCATCATCGGAGAGGTTCTCGAAACCCAAAAGCACCCCGATGCAGATCGTCTAAAAGTGTGTTCTGTACGGATTTCTGAGACAGAGATTACGTCCATCATATGTGGTGCGCCGAATGTAGCAGCAGGGCAATTGGTGCCAGTCGCAACACCTGGATCTGTACTACCCATCTACGACAAAGAAGGGAAGCCGCTCAAGATTAAAGTGTCAAAAATACGCGGGATTGAATCCAATGGGATGCTTTGTGCGATGGATGAGCTCGCTTTGGGGGAGGATCATGATGGCATTATGGTATTGAATAATGAGGTGACCGCATCCGATATAGGACGTCCATTTGCTGAGGTTTGTGGGCTATTGGGCGACACATTGATTGAGGTGAGCTTGACGCCAAATCGACCCGATGCAGCATCTCACCGAGGATTGGCACGGGATTTATGTGCAGCGCTGGGTTTGTCGACGGTGTGGAGCTTTTCTTCACACGGCGGGGATGACGCGCAGGTTGACGCGCAGGACCAATGGAGCCCAAGGTCGGTGCAATCATCCAACAAAGACCATGTGTCGATCGAGCTCAAGGATTCAGCTTGTCCACGATATGTTGCACGATGGGTTCACAACGTTACCATCGCCCCTTCTCCATTATTTGTACGACAACGACTGGAATCATTGGGACTGCGGAGTGTGAACAATGTCGTCGATGCGACAAACTGGGTACTTCATGAGATGGGCCACCCAACCCATGCGTTTGATGCTGCAGCTTTCACCTCTGGATCGCTCAGAGTCCAACGATTTGATCATGATACATCCTTTACCACACTAGATCATGTAGAGCGAACATGCCCGGTAGGTACGCTGTTCATTTGTGATGAGGATAAGCCCGTGGCTATTGCTGGGGTCATGGGTGGACTTGAATCCGAGGTTAGTGATCAAACGACAGATATTTTGTTGGAAAGTGCGATGTTTGCCCCTTCTTCCATACGTAAAACGTCCAAGGTACTTGGGTTACAAAGTGATGCCTCCTATCGATTTGAGCGGGGGGCAGACCCTCTAGCGTGTATGGAGGCAGCAGATCGCGTGATTGAGTTGATTGAGGCGTGGGCCGGTGGAGATGTTTCAACGGAGGTAGCGGATGTTTCGGAGATTCAGGAATATGAGCCACAGGCCATTGAGTTTGACACTGCATTAACGACTCGAATCCTCGGTCACACCATTGAGGATAACGTTCAATTTAACACGCTAACATCACTTGGATGTGTTGTGGAAGAATCAGAGAGCGTATACCCACCCTCGTTCCGTCCCGATTTGACGCGCCCTATCGATCTCGTTGAGGAGGTGGGTCGACTTTGGGACTACAACAGATTACCTGAGCCCAGCGTGCAGCAGGCGTTTGTTCCCCAACCCATCCCGCAAAGGGAATCTTTCATCGTTGCATGTGCTTCAGCGTGTATGCGGTTGGGCTACAGAGAGATTCAAGCAAACTCACTGATTCCAAAAGAAGACGCCCAGCGTGCCATCGACCCTGCGTTGGTAATTCACACGCTAAACCCAGTCTCTTCTGAGGCTACTTCCCTTCGCCCTACCCTTGCGATAGGTGGACTCAACGTCTTTCAGCGGAATCGCAATAGAGGAGTGCATGCAGCTCGCTGTTTCGAAATCGGTCATGTGTACCGCCGGACTGATAAAGAGGGCAAAGGGAAAGGTACATGGCACCAAGGAATCGAGGAGCGGACGCATCTTTGGATAGGCGTCACGGGTCCTGCTACTGTAGCAGATTGGGCACAATCGAGCTCAACCTATCGATTTGATCATCTAAAACGCGATTTGCTGAGCGTATTGCATGTGGCACTTGGCTCGTCTGTTCAAGTTCATGAGCTAACGTTCGTGGTGGATCCGTCGAATCCCTTAGTTAGTACGATTCATGCTCAAGGTGACGTAATCGGCACGTTTACCGAGCTCGGACGCAAAGAGCGCTCTTCCTACGACCTTGATTCTCCCACATTTATGGTGGAAATAGACCTTGACACTTGTTTTGAGTTCTGGAACAATGCAGTACCAACACGTACTGCAGAGGTGTCAAAGTTCCCATCCATTGACTATGATTTTGCGTTGGTAGTTGCCTCTGATGTTACAGCAGGGACTCTAGAGGAAATCATACGAGAAACGGGTTCAGACCGACTCCATCATGTGCAATGCTTTGATGTGTACGAAGGAGATCAGATTGCAAAAAACACAAAAAGCCTTGCTTTTAGGTGTACATTTTTGGATTCTACCAAGACGTTGACATTCAATGAGGTGGAAGATGAGATTAAACTGATTCTTAACTCATTGAAAGACAAGACGTCAGCGGAATTGAGAACCTAACTCTGACCTCACGCTCGTGAACCCATCGCCAGAAAAAGAACGATTTGATGCTGCGCTCCAAGGAATTGAACAGATCATTGGAGACCTCAAAGCGAAAAATCGAGAGCTAGTTCAAGAGAATACTCGGCTCAAGACGAAGTTAAAAGAGATGCAAAAAGGTCAGTCTGATATTTTTGATGTGATTAGTGAGACCGAGCGAATGAAACTCAAACACAGCATCTCTGCCTTGATGGCTAAAATTGATAAGAGGATTCAGCCGTGAGCACGACCGTTAAAATCCAAGTCTTGGGCCATACCCTGCCCCTGAAAGTTGCCGATCATGAAGTTAAATCCATTCAACGTGTGGGGCAATTTGTGGATGAAACACTATCCGAGTTTACCGAAGCTGCCAAAAATCAACCCGAAAGCTTGGTCCTCATCTTAGGGGCGATGCGAATTGCGGAAACCTTATTCGGGGAGCAACGCAAAACAGAAGCGCTTCAAACTGAGGTGCGGACACTCCGACAAGAGCTGGAAAGTCTCAAAAAGGAATCTCAGGAAGCACTTGAAACGGCAGCGGCCCAAGGGGGTGCATCTGGGCGCGCTGAGCATGAAATTCAAGATGAGGTGATTAGCTCGTTGACCAAGCGGTTAGAACAGCTCGTGGACGCTCATCAGACAGGTGCTAGCGGTACTTCGGCTCCATTTTAGGTTTAGACCAAGACCAAAAGACCATTCATAACCTCCAACATATCAAATCGCAGACCAAACCGATTCTGAAAAAAGCAGTAGGAGTTGGAGTTTGATCTGGAGCTATTAATAGATCGATAGACATAGTGGGAAAAGTTGCAAAAGCGTTGGCCATTAACCAGCGGTTCGTACGATCGGTGAGCAATTGGTGGCTAGATGGAGTATATCTAGCCCCGCCGCACT
>DDIC01000068.1:25702-43229 GCA_002338335.1 Bacteroidetes bacterium UBA1860 | reverse complement strand
CCCCGCCGCACTGCTATCCGAGGCGTTCGATACCTCTCCAGAATTTTGGCTGAATTTACAGTCTATGCATGATCTTTCCGCCAATCGGCCAAGCAAACATATCAAATCCCTAAAACCTGTTCAAGCGTAAACAGGGCGCAAGTTGGGATGCACCCACCCCATTATCCCAACAAGCGAAGGATATCGTTTGAAAAGATGAAAATCATCGCAACAATCAAGATATAGAACCCTATTTGTTGTGCCCACATTCTCACCGTGAGTGACGGCTCACGTCGGGTAATGGCTTCGTAGAGTAGAAACACAAAATGTCCCCCATCCAGAACGGGAATGGGTAGCATATTCATGATTGCCAAAGTGATACTCAAAAATGCGGTGATATTCCAAAACCCAATCCAGCCTGCAGAATCG
Source organism: Bacteroidetes bacterium UBA1860 (assembly GCA_002338335.1). Lineage (GTDB taxonomy): Bacteria > Bacteroidota > Rhodothermia > Balneolales > Balneolaceae > UBA8296. The sequence continues at coordinate 42,821 of DDIC01000068.1, read as the reverse complement.
GTCGCTTGCTTGGCCACCGATGCAATTGCGATTGGGCCACCTAGGTTATTACGCACTGAGACCTGACCTGTAAAAAGTTGGCGAAGTCCCTGTAGAATGGTCGTGGTCGTTTCTCCTGTTAATCCAACACCTGCTACCAATGCTTCCCCAGCGCTGTATCGACGCCGTTCGATATCAAACATTTGGGATACATCCATGATATAGACTCCAAGTGGATCACTTGCAGATTCTTTCACACCCTGTAGCAATTCTTGCTCGCCATCTCGCTCAATGAGCAATGTAAATTCCCCTTCTGTAGCCTGGATTTGATTTGTAAACTGGGTCCAGTATTGAGCGCTTTGACCATTAATCTCAAGAACTTTGTCACCTGGTTTAAGACCTGCTTTATCTGCTGGGCTACCTGGATTAATCGAGCCTATCATAGACGGCAAGGCCATGTCGGCGGTGATAAACTCAGGTCGCTCACTGAGTTGATCCAAAAAGTCACTTGGCATGGTCAGTGTCACACGCTCTCCCTGTCGAATCACATCATAACTCACTTGAGAGGCACTCAACGCGGAGGGAGACAAAAACGCTTGAAAATCCTCCACCTCTTGACCATTCACCGCAATCAGCTGATCATCGGTTCGGAAACCAAGATCATACGCAAGGGTCTCCTCCTCAACAAAAATCCCTTCCACAGACGCCGTTGGAATAATAGTCTCTCCAGAAGAAAAGGCCACGCCAATGTAAATCAACGCCGCAAAGATCATATTAAAGATGACCCCAGCAGTGATCACGACCATCCGTTGCCAGACAGGACGACTACGATACTCCCATGGTTGAGGTTCCGTCTCAAGGGAGTCAGTGTCCATCGATTCATCCAGCATGCCCGATACTTTTACAAAACCACCAAGAGGTGTTGCACCAATACTGTATTCGGTATCCCCACGAGTAAATCCAAGGATTTTAGGGGGAAATCCGATCGAAAACTTCTCCACCCTCATCCCAAACGCCTTGGCAGCAAAGTAATGGCCTAACTCGTGCACAAACACGAGAATAAAAAGAGCCGCAACAAAAATGAGGATCGTTTGACCCAAAGACAGAAGTTCCATGCAATTAAAGTACTAAGCTTTCCATGATTTCGCATACCTACGAGCCCAATGATCGGCGTGCTGATAGGATACTACATCGTTTACGTTCGTTTGAGTGAATTCGTTCACACTCGCGTCCAAAGCAGCCTCTACACATTGTGCAATCTGCTTGTACGACAAAGATTCCTGCAAGAAGCGTGCCACAGCTACCTCGTTGGCAGCATTTAACACTGCAGGTGCCATTCCGCCGGTTTGTTGTGCCGCAATGGCAAGGCCAATGCACGGAAAACGGTCGTGATCCACAGGCTCAAACGTCCACTGACTCGCTTCCTGCCACTGTATGGTTGGATTGGGATAGGCAACTCTGTGGGGTGCTGTTAACGCATACAAAATCGGCACTTTCATGTCGGGTGGCCCTAATTGAGCCTTAGAAGAGCCGTCTACAAATTCAATGACACTATGAATAATACTTTGAGGATGGACGACTGGCTCAATCCGCTCCATCGGCAGTCCAAACAACCAATGAGCCTCGATCATCTCAAGCCCCTTGTTCATCAACGTGGAAGAATCGATCGTAATCTTGGCCCCCATGCTCCAATTCGGGTGTTTGAGGGCATCTTTCGGGGTGATGGACTCCATTTGAGCGTTACTCCACTCCCGAAAAGGCCCTCCGCTGGCGGTAATAATGATCTTTTGAATCGATTCACGTGATTCACCTTGCAACGCTTGCCACATGGCCGAATGCTCAGAATCAACAGGAAGAATGCGTGAAAAATCTCCTTGGAGCTCTTGTGACAGCCACGCCCCACCAACCACTAAGGACTCTTTATTGGCTAAGGCTACCGTTTTACCTGCTCGAATGGCCCGAACCGTTGGCATAAAGCCCGAGAAGCCTACCAATGCATTGATCACTAAGTCTGAGTCATAAAGAGATGGATCGTCAAGGGCCTCTTCACCTACCAAAACGGTCGGTTTATATGTCAATACCTCCTCAAGCTCCGCTCGCTGCGAAGGATCACACAACACTACAATATCCGGTCGGTGGGTATTGGCAAGCTCAGCCAAACATTGCGCACGACGATTGGCTGTGAGCACTCGCACCCTCCCTAATGAAGGCGTTTGCTCAAGAATCTCAAGGAGTTGTGTGCCAATGGAGCCTGTGGCGCCAAAAATGGTAAATGTTCGGCCCGGTGAGTTCGAGGATTTCATGTCCTTAATAATTTCATGTCCTTAATATAGGGATTCAACATCGTGCGCCGCTTGATAAACCACCGAATGAGCCATCACAGTCTCCTGAAGTGTGGGCGCATACCCCCCAGAGAGCAACACAACCATAGGAATCTGCTTCTCGGCATAGGTCCGAAGCACCCTTTGGTCACGCTCCATTAACCCATCAAGGGTCAACGATAATCGACCAAATCGATCGGACTCTAGCACATCAATTCCAGCAAGATAAAACACTAAATCGGGTGTGAATTGCATCTGAATCTCTTCTAGAGCCTCCTCCAGTGCCATCAAATACTCCTCATCATCCGTACCATCTTCCAAGCCGACATCCAATGTGGAGGGGACTTTTCGAAACGGATAATTTTTTTCTCCGTGCATAGAAAAGGTGAATACATCCGATTCATCAGCCAAACAAGCTGCCGTTCCATTGCCTTGATGCACATCGCAATCAATCACTAGCACCTTACGTACCCACTGTGCTTGGCGAAGAGCCTTTACCGCAACAGCTACATCATTAAACACACAAAACCCTTCACCCCACTCAGGCATGGCATGATGTGTCCCACCGGCCAAATTCCCAGAAATCCCATCCTGGAGGGCCATAAAAGCCGCATTCATCGTCCCTTGCACCGCTGTTCTGGAACGAATCGCGAGCCCCTTACTCCAGGGTAATCCCATTCGTCGAATTTCTTTGTCGCTTAGGCCTCCATCCCACACGGCGTTGAGATAGCTCGGTGTATGAATGAGTTCTAGATGATCCATTCTTGCCATAGAGGGGCTAATCACCCCGCTAGGATTCATCCATGGTTGGTCGATGATCCATTGGTACAATCCCTCAAACTTTCGCATGGGAAAGACATGTTGATCAGGAATCGGTGCATAATAATCGGGGGAATAACTAACCCTCATACGTGTCGCGAGATTGAAGTAACGCCACCATACGGCCGGCATCCTCACCCAAAGCTCGGTAAGACCAATATCGTTCCGACTCGGTTCGGGTGCAGGCGTCCCAATCTAGATCGATGTTGGACGGCTCAACCCCAGCGTCAACGGCTTGATGCACAAGAAATGCTTTTAAGTCGACATGAGGATGGGTCGATGTGCCCCATTTCAACACAAACTCATCAGGAAATTGAGCGGCCACCTCTGGACCCACTTCAAAAGCAGCGGCCCCGATACATGGACTGAGCCAACCACGCAGCTCACGCAGGTCGACTCCTTGCTCGGTCGCAATCTTGAGAGCCTGAGGTAGAATACCCGCGACCGCGCCACGCCATCCAGCATGAAGCGCCGCAATCCAGCCCGTCTTTGGATCAGCTAACAGGACCGCTGCACAATCTGCGACACGAATGGCTAAGGAGAGATTGCGCTCCATCGTCCAAAGTCCATCGCAAGGCATTGAGCACTTTCCAGCTTGCGTGACGTGCACAAGATCGCTGCCATGCACTTGGTCACACCATGCCACTTTTGGATATAGAGTCTGAACCAGTTCTGGGACTTCGTCTGTCCATCCTTCTTCACCTAGCCAGCGTCTTGTATCTGCGTCTCGGTTGCGGGGTACAAACAGTGCTTCGACATGACCGCCCGGATTGGCAAGTCCACTCCATTGAGGTTCTATCGCGTCCCAGGTTGCGTGAAGGGCCATCCTATGCCCCACTCGTTCAAGCTCTTTAAAAGGCGAGCCCGTCCAGAGTGCAAATGATGCACTTGCTTGGCCAATTAACATATCTATGCCGCCTATGGCATATCCATTTTGACTCTGAATCTGCGCCAAAAACGGGGTCGCCATCGGATTGTACACAACATCAAAGCCTATCGCCTCACGCAGCAAGGATAGCTCATGATCTTTCACGGGGGATTGACCATCATAATGCCCTTTTAGACCCAGAGGCGTTGCGTTCACAAACAAAGCCGGCTGGTGTAACGATGTCCATGAGGCCCACTGGTCGTACTCCACCTGTTCAATCGTACATTGAGTAGAGTCAAATTCCCATGGTACACTCACATCCCGGCGCACAATCAAGAGCTTCGAAACACCCAGTTGTTCTAGTGCCAGGCATATGCTAGAAGACGCTCCTCCTCCTCCAAAGACAACCGCATTCACTCCATGAAGTCTGTCTGCAACCGACCGCAACGCATATTTCACACCCTCGGGATCTGTATTGTGACCCGACATCGAACCGTTCGACTCCCGTTTGAGCGTATTCACCACACCCAGACGCTCTGCGTCTGAACTCAGCGAGGTAGCGAGATCCACCATGGTTTGCTTGTAAGGCAGGGTGATATTGCAGCCCACCGTAGGACTGGTGTGGAGCCAGTTTTGGAAAGATTCTATGTCTGATTTGGGTACAGACACGGCAATATATGGACACGCCCCATTGCCTTGCCATTCCCCATGATGTAGTCCATTCCAGTGGGGTTGTTGCAACAATGGCGAGTATGAATAGGATACATCCTCTCCAACAACTAGAGCATGAGGCTTAGTAGCACGAGAATCGTCAAGAAACTCGGAAAATCGTAGATGTATCGGCAGGGTTCCTTTATGCAGGAACTTCATCTTGAGGGGTTACTTCCGCCTCAGAAACATCTTTTAGGGTATCAGCTTCTGCCATAGACTTGAATGTCTCCAAATCTTTGGTGAGTTGAGCTTGGCACATTTCGATAAACTCCGCAAGCTCTCCCTCTGCATCTCCATAGAACGTGCGGTAGTCTAATGAGAAATCAACCAGTGTGCGCTCTCCATTATCAAGTGGAGTGAAACGAATGGTCCCTGTTTGATTAAGATTTCCGCGAACGGTAATCCAGGCAAAGCGTGTGTTGCGAAGGTTATCAATGATATTCACAGTCCATTGAAACTCCTCGTCACCAATCTTTGAAGAGAAATCGAAAGTTTGTGAATTTACTTTTTCAACACTATCTAGACGCTCAAGGAAATTTGGAAAAAGTAACGGTTGAGAAAGCAGTTCGTATACTTTAGAAAGAGGTAGATTAACTTCGATTCTATCGTGGGCCATGAGATTGGATTGCTAAGACAAGTTTATCGTTTCTTACTGACGACATTTTTGAACATCTTCCTGCGTACGATTATGGTTAAAAAAAACCATCTCACGGGAATAGATTCTTTTAGTCGTAGATTATAAAATTACGCTATTTCTTAACTAAACTCAATCTATGTAATGTAAAAAAGTGCGTTATTCGCCTTGGGCAGGGTGAATCCATGAGGTAACGTCCCCCCGAATGGCATCATGGAGCTCCCCAATGGGCCTGGATGCGTCAAGAATCATATAACGGCTGGCGGTTGATGCAATCTGTCGATATCCCTCCGCAACACGTTCAAAGTAGGCTTCTGACTGCTGTTCAATGCGATCTTTTTCCTGCTGCTGCGTTCGCGATCGCGCCTCTACTACCGATAAATCAAAGATGTATGTCCGATGAGGCAAAAGTCCTCCAGTGGCAAAAGGGTGTAATTTTTGAAGAGTATCGGCATCCATAACACCGTGTCCATACCCCTGATAGGCTGTTGTGGAGTCAAAAAAACGGTCCATTAAGATGGTTATTCCTTGCTCTAGACGAGGTTTAATGTCTTGCTCGATTAATTGAGCTCGCGCCGCGCTAAACAAAAAGACTTCGGCTGTCGGGGTAATCGGATGATCTGAGTGCAACAGCAGATCCCGAATCGACTCCGACACAATATTTCCCCCGGGCTCTCTAAATGACTCACAAGGAACCCCCTGCGAGCTGAGATACTCCCTCAACAATGCGAGTTGGGTTGATTTGCCACATCCATCAATCCCTTCAAACGTAAACAGGAATCCTGGTGATATCATACCTCTAAGATGCCATTTTCTGTGATAATTCGATACACTGCTTGATCGTGCGCTTCTTGAGGGATGGGGTCCGTGTACACCCAAGAAGAAAAACACACCGCCCACCGTTGAGGGGTTGTACTTGCAGTGTCCTTCACACTCTTTCTAGCCTTCGGATCCTTATCATCCATCGCTTTAAGCGCATTGTGTGCATTGAGCGCCTGAGTCGCTTTCATCGCCCGGATCGCCCGGTCAAAATACCCCTTTCCATACCCAATTCGTCCCCCTTGAGTGTCTAGTGCCACAGCAGGAATCCACAAAACGTCGGGGATTTGTACTTCAGGCTCATCGTGAACACCTCCATCAGGCCCCTCATACTCATTCTCACCATGCCCATGTGGCTGGAGATACCCTTGATCATCCTGGGCTACATCCTCCCAAGACGATATGGGCAGAAACGTCATCTCAGGACTCTGTGAAGACCACTTGGGGACCATGACCTCGACACCCAAAGCCCACGCAGCCTCGATGGCAGGTCGAATATCGGGCTCATGCGCGTCTATTTTGGGTAAAAACGAAGCGATTCTGGCAGGTTTTGTCTTTTCTAGTAGCTCAATAAGCCCGTTACTTAGTCTCTTGGAATAAGTCGCATACTCCTCTGAGTCCATGGCTTTACGCTCTTTCAGGGCTTTACGGCGAATCACATCCTTGCCCTCGTGCGGACGCCCTTTATCCAGTGCTAGATCCTCATTTTGGCCAAGCCCTTCTGCCTGCGGACTCACCCCTTCAAATTGAATCAGAAAATGCCCATCTGGCTCCTGTCCTTCCAGTGAATCCATGAGTTGATCAAAGACATGTTCCCCAAAATGACTCAACACACTCCATGTTGCTACAGTACGCTCCTGCAACGCACCTGCGGGCATCAACCTCGCGGCTAAGCGCTCCAATCGGCTCATTTGTACCGATTCACGACGGCGAATGGCCCGCCGAATTTTGGTGCGTACCCGATCAAGTTCCTTCACCATTCGAGCCCGTGATGCATCCACAGATACCTCCAGCGTTGCATCCAACCCCTTTACCTGCTCAGCAAGCTCTCCTGCTTGACCTTCTAGCAATGTTTCCCATTGCGATAATGCCGACTCCAACTCGTTGGGGTTAAGTGAGTCAACCCAGGTTGTTTGGAGCTCATGCAAAGGCTGTTGGAAAGCCGTCCATTGCAATCCCAGCTCATCGAGCCACGGTTGTTTTCCCCCATCGAGTAACGTAAGTGAATAGCGTGGCATCCAGACAGGTTGGCAAAGTCCTGCCCATTCAAACATCTTCGTGGATTGCCCCGCATAAGCAAGCTCTGCAGGGCCCAAAGCTGCGCCCACAACTGGCAATAACGCAGATTGAAGCACCAAACGCATAAAAACATTGGGCGACACCTCTTCTGGGTGTTGTCGCACGTACTCAGCTAATAAAAGCGCTTCTTTTGACTCCCCTTTGGGCATGGCTGCATGGCGCCACTGTCCTTGGTCTTGAGTCCACTTAACCCTCTGCCCGGTATTGTTAACATGAAACAGCACCGTCCCATCAATCGACGCTTGCTGATGACCACCCGACGCCAATACAGCCTCCGTACTCTGTGAAAGCGCCTGTCCGATTCTCTCCGCCTCAGAAACCGCCCTAGAAAGTAATGACGCCGAGGCTTCATGAAAGGCGTCATGCTGTCTGGAGAACAACACCAATCCATGGTGCCCAAATAGCGCACTCAACCACCGAGCCATGCCATCTCGCAAACTCCCCCCCTCGGAATACGCGCTGGAGAGTGTATCACGAACCGAGTCTGCCATGTGCCAGGCTTCAGTCGTGTGGCGAAGAGAGGCAGGCAACGCCAAAGATCCAACCATCGTCGAAGAGGCGATTATTTGCTCCTGAGACATTTCAGGCCACTCCATGGATAATGCGTTCACCTGATCTAATGACGCTCCCCATGCATGCCCTTCAAGAACTTCCGCCAAGTCGTGATCTTCATCCGCTAACCAAAACACAGGCACAACGTATATTCCTAAAATTTTTGTAAGTTTTTTGGCCTGAATAATGATGCTCAATGCTTTATGAGCTATCATAGAGGGGCCTCCAAAAAGATTACACTGCTGCCCTGTCACCATCACTACAGTCTTAGAGTCGCGCAAGGCCTCGATATTGGCCAGTGTCTCTTTGGTAGGATTCCATGATCCATGAAGATCCAACAGAGCATCGGCCAACGAGTCTCTAGAAATCGATAGTTGTGCTTGTGCCGATGCGGCTGATTTCGCCCAGGTATTATCTTTGGTCCAATCTGCATAATGGAGTAACTCCTGCAGACTACTGGGATCTTGAGCCACTCGTTGGTGCCATAAGGACGAACCAAGAGTAGAAAACGGATGCTTGGAGGCCTTCACGGATTATCCTTTCAGGGATTGAATTTGATCTCGGAGCTTGGCGGCTTTCTCATAATTCTCAGTATCAATTGCCATTTGAAGCTCCTCTTCGAGTAATTCAAGCTTAGATTTAGGACTCTCTTTGGGCGTAGACTCCTGTGGAGATGTTTGGGAAGGCTCCTCATCAGACTCTACCCCTGCCTCGTCAAGAACCTCTTTAGCCACATAAATAGGTGCCTCAAAACGAATCGCGATGGCAATAGCGTCACTAGGCCTTGCATCCAACTCCAACGTACCTTTGTCATTTTCGACAAACACTTGGGCAAAAAAGGTCCCCTCTTCCAAGGTGTGAATGTAGATCGAATGAACGGCGGCATCGCTTCGCTCAAGCATCTCTTTCATTAAATCGTGTGTCATGGGGCGTGGCGGACGAATCGATTCCAACTCTAGCGCGATGGCTTGTGCTTCAAATCCACCAATAACAATGGGTAAACGTCGAGAACCCGATTTCTCAGTTAACACCAAGGCGTATGCACCCGATGTTCCAGGGGTAGTGGTTAACCCCATGATTGTCATTTCGTTTGCGCTTTCAGGTATCATTGCGCCCTCAGATGTGACTTCGGTTGCGACATCATATTATCCACATTAAAAGGTACGATTTTAACAGAACTTTGCCCTCGCGAGACATTATATTCCATGACGAAACAAACAATTCTATGAGCGAGAATAACGGCAACACCTTCGATGAACATTCCAACGCGCTTGAGCGTGCGATTCAGGTTTTGGACCATGAACTTGGAGAGTATGGGGATGTGTACGCACACAAAGATGCGCCGGCGTCTACGCTACAAGCCACACCAGCGTCACAACCAACTGCAGCGCCTCAAATAGCTTCAGTGCCCAAACAGGCACCTGAGCCAAAACCGGCACCTGCACCACAACCCAGCCCCCCTGCCATGAAATCAATTGAGTCGTGCACCACACTTCAAGAGTTAGAAGCTCTTGCTGAAACCATGGATGAGCTCAAAACCGATCTCGAAGGGACTCGATTGGTCTTTGGGGACGGCAATCCACAGGCTGATTTGGTTATTGTTGGAGAAGCGCCCGGTGCAAACGAGGATAAAGAAGGAATCCCATTTGTGGGGCGTGCGGGTAAATTACTCACCGATATTTTGGGAGCCATTCAGATGGACCGATCGGTAGTCTACATCGCCAATATTTTAAAACACCGACCCCCAGAAAACCGCAATCCTTCCGAGGACGAGCGACAACGAAGCCTCCCGTTGCTTCACAAACAACTCGAGCTAATTCAACCCAAAATGGTGTTATGCCTGGGCAAGGTCTCAGCAAACACGCTCTTGGCCAATTCTACGGCCCTTGGCGAATTACGCAGTCAAGCGCATCCTTTAATGGTTGGCGCACACCAAACAGAATGTTGGGTTACCTATCACCCCGCTGCACTGTTGCGCAATCCAAACTGGAAAAGACCTACATGGGAGGATGTACAACTTGTGCAGAAACGATATCTTGAGCTAAAGTGTCAGCCTGCCATCGTGCAATCATCATAGTCTATGGACGAGTTTCAACCCACATCAAACGGATCAAGCGTAGCCCATGAAGGGGGGCGTATTCCACCCCAGGCCACAGAAGTAGAAGAAGCGGTACTTGGCGCCATGTTGTTGGAGCATGAGGCCGCCACGATTGCTCTGGAAATGCTCACCAAGACCTCCTTCTACAAACAAAGCCACCAAATCATTTTTGAGGCGATTCAAGAGCTTTTTGAGCGGGAAAACCCACTGGATTTGCTCACGGTCGAAACAGCCCTCAAAGATAAAGGGGTCCTAGATCAAATTGGCGGCGTCCAAGCACTCAACGATCTCACGAGATCGGTCAGTTCATCTGCCAGCATTGGGTATCATGCGCAAATTCTCACCGAAAAAGCACTCAAACGCGATTTAATTCTGAGCTGCAATGACATTATCCGAGATTCATATGATCAAGGCAGTGACGCCCTCGATGTATTGGACGAAGCCGAGCAGCGGATTTTTAATCTGACCAATGTAAAATCGCGTAATTCATACCAACGAGTGGGTGATGTGGTCAAGGAGACACTGAATTATTTGGAGGACTTACGTGGTCAATCATCGGGTGTTACGGGCGTTGCAACCCGTTTGGACGTGGATCAATACACCGCGGGGTGGCAAAAAGGCGACTTAATCATCATTGCCGCTCGTCCCTCCATGGGGAAAACAGCCTTCATGCTCACGGCAGCAAAGAATTCTGCCACTCATCCTAATGCGGATGCACGTACACCTGTGGCCATCTTTAGCCTGGAGATGTCCCAGCGCTCGTTGGTGCAACGCTTGCTCACCATGGAAGCTCGCGTCGACGCACAATCTGCCCGCCGAGGCACCATGAGCGAGGAGGAATTTCAACGGATGATCGATGCAGCGTCCACGCTCTATGAAGCCCCCATCTTTATTGATGACACCCCTGCGATTTCGTTAATGGAATTGCGCTCCAAAGCTCGTCGACTCAAATCAGACCATAACATTGGGATGATTATCGTGGATTATATGCAATTAATGACGGTGAATTTGCAGAGCAAACAAGCCAATCGTGAACAAGAAATTGCCTCCATTTCTCGTGGGCTCAAAACCTTGGCCAAGGATTTAGACATTCCCGTGATTGCGTTGGCCCAGTTGAGTCGTGCGGTAGAACAACGCGGTACAGACAAACGCCCTCAGTTGAGTGACTTGCGTGAATCTGGTTCGATTGAGCAAGATGCTGATGTTGTCTGTTTCTTGTATCGTCCTGAGTATTATGGAATTACCACGACGGATTCAGGAGCGTCCACTGCAGGTCTCGCAGAGATTATTATTGGCAAGCAGCGTAATGGTCCAACAGGATCGGTTGCCATGCGCTTTATCACGGACTATGCCCGGTTTGAAAACTTGTCACAAGGGGAATTTCAGAGTGGCTTCGGTGCGCCAGGCGGTGGTGCTGGTGGGGCGAGTGGTGCTGGGCAAAGTAATGGCGCGGGTGCTGGGCAAGCTCCTGCTCCTTTTTCACCAGGTGGATCCGACGAGCCCGATCCAAATGCGCCGTTTTAGGCGTTCTATTGCCGCACTACCCTCCCCCAAACACACTTTTTGATGGAGTTTGTGCAAGCTCGGCAAACATTTCATCATAACGCTTGCTCATACTCGACCAATCTAAGTGCTGATTGATGCTCTGCAAGGAGTTTTTCGGCAGTGGACGAGTCTTGCCGGTAAGCAGGTCGCGTAAGTTTCGGAAAAGGTCATCTTCCGTTTCATACATCACAGGAGCGTGCAATAGCGGTTTATGCAGGGTTTTGGGAATGAGCTCCGGATAATGCAATCGATTGGGCACCATGGGATGGCACCCGCAATAAATGGCCTCCATGATCGAAACACAGAAAAATTCGTAGGTCGCCGTAGACACAACGACATCGCCCGAATGGAGTAATTCCCCGTAGCGCTGAGGGTCATCGACAAAGCCCATGTGGGAAATCATCCCCCCGTACCGATCCACGGCCTGATCAAATTCGGCTGGTTTATCATGCTCCGTATCCCCCGCCAGAATGAGCTCAAAAGGGCAATCGATATCAAATAGACGATTCATCACCCGAAAAAACATGGCTGGATTGCGGTCAAACTGCCACCGCTGATTCCAGACGACGACGGGATGCTTGTTCTGTCCGCGCGTGTCGGCGATGGCGTCAAAATGTTTGAGCTCTAGGCCTGGCGTCATAATTCGACTCTTGGCGCGAATCGTCTCCATCGCATCAAAGGTGGGATCATCCTGAAGATTGGCCAAAAATCCTGGTAATGCGTCTAACATATCCTCAAGATGAAACTGCGAGGTAAACAACAGCACATCCGCCGCCAACATGGATAAATAATTGGTATAACACAGTGTTGTATCGCGCTCCTCCCCTTCTGGTAGCGGTTGCGTGAGCTGATTCTCATGCATCACCATCACCTTAGGGGTATGGGCAAACCGTGGACTTGTGAGTGCCAAAAACGCCGGAAGATTCGTCATACTGCTAATGAGTAACAGGTCAATTTCAGCGTTGAGGTCTTGAGCCGCATGAGCAAGACGCACGGACTTCCCTTGCATACGCCATTTTAGCCCCTTTTCGTCTAGTTTTACCGTGTGGACCGTATGCGAAGAATGCTCCTCAATCCCCCTGAGGAAGGCTTTATGAGACCCAAAATAAAAGGGTTCGACCGCTAGAATATTCATAATGGAGTTTAGGCAAAATGGGGCTTCGATGCTTCTTGAATTCATTATATTTAAGTTCATGAGAGAAACATTTTTTCGACGATCAACTCGCTTTATTGTAACCTTGCTGCTGTGCTTGCCGCTTGGGTATGCACTCACTGTCGAAGTTTCCGCTCAATCCGTGCGTGGATTCCTTTCCACGCCGCGAGCAGATGGGCTTGGTGTCGTTGGACGCCTACAAATGGATGCCCGAGTCGATTCGTTTGTGATGATTCAATCGGCGGACAGTTTGCTTCAAATTTTGTTGTATGGTGCCTCTGAATCGCTGGATGAAGAGTTGGTACGTGAATTCAGATCGGGTGAGTTTTTGCCCTTCCAGTTGGTCGAAAGTACTCCCATTGCGGCTGGGCTTGGGATTGACCTAACCCTGAGTGAGGCGCAGCCCTACGAAGCACGAATATATCGAGACGCTGGAAGCAACGATTTACTGATTGCACTCACCGAGACGGACGAGGTAAGTTTGGCGATTTTAACCGATGGTATACCCATTGTGACATGGCCTGCGATGAGGTCAGGGGTTGGGTCAAGAGCGCAATCAGGGGTTGAGACAGGTGTGCAAGATAATGACGACGATAATGGGCGTCGAAGGCGAGGGTTATTTGGTCGACGAGATCGAGGCAATGATGGAGAAAGCGGCAATAATGCATCTGGAATTGCCGGAGAAAACAATAGTCAAGAGGATGCCGAATACAATGGTGTGAAAGAGAACCTGAAGTTTGATGTCGTGGTTTTGGATGCAGGGCATGGCGGCCATGATCCGGGCACAATCGGTGTTGGTGGGCTTTATGAGAAAGACATTGTCCTTTCGGTGACCAAAAAGGTTGGCGCCTACATTGAAGAATATCTGCCTAATGTCAAGGTTGTCTACACCCGTGAGGATGATCGTTTTATCGAACTTCATGAGCGTGGAGCCATTGCAAATCGAGCACAAGGTGATTTATTTGTCTCTATTCATGCAAATTCTGCTCGGTCTCGTTCGGCTTACGGGGCAGAAGTCTACTTTTTGGGGCTGACACGTACTGAGTCCGCTTTGGAGGTGATGAAGCGTGAAAACTCGGTCGTTCGATTTGAAGAATCGACTCAGATCGCAAGTTTATCGGAAGAAGATGTCTTGATTTATGAACTAGCCAATGCTGCCAACATTGAGACGTCCCAAGAAATCGCTGCTCGAATGGAAGAGCAATTCTCAGAGCGAGCACGTCGTCGAAGTCGTGGGGTTAAACAGGCGGCTTTTGTGGTACTGTACCATGCTTCGATGCCAGCGTTGTTAGTGGAGCTTGGGTTTATCTCCAATGCACAGGAAGCCCAGTTTTTACGCAGTGATTACGGGCAGAGTATTATGGCGTCGGCGATTTTTCGAGCCATTCGAGACACCAAAGTTGAACAAGAAGGTGGGGCGAGCAAGCAAGCGGAGTAATCTATCGAAGTTGCTTACTTTCTGGACCCAATCGCACCCATCATCCCATAAAAAAGCAAGTCAGGGACCAGTTCTACATGCAAATCATAGGGGGCATCCACCTGAGCTTCCCACAAATCGCGAAGCAACGCCCCATCACCGCCTGTAAAAAACACCACCTCAATCTCAAACTCATCTATAATGCGAGAGATTATAGAAGTAATCATTAATGCGAGACCTTCTTGGGTCGCATCGGTCGTATTGGAGGGAATTGAAATCCCAGCATGACTTCCTGGCAACGTAATCGATGGGAAATGTGGCGTAATCCCCTTGTACCCCTGCTCAACAACGCGGGCACCTGGCAAAATCCACCCTCCTAAGTGGGAAACTCGCACGTCAGATGATCCAGTTGCTTCACCAATGGCATCTCCTTCATCTCCCGTCACAACCTCACCCGCTTCATCCTCACCCTCGACAACCCCAACCACATCCACCGTTATCGTCGTCCCCGCCGAGATCACAACAGCCGATTCAGGATAATAGCCCGCAGCACCATGGGCTAGTAAATATCGATCGACGCCTAGCTGTTGCGGATCATATTCGGTCGCTTCACCTACACTCATGACACGAACAGGCATCCCAAATAACTCTTCTAGCGCCTGCTCGGTAGTCCCATCCAGCCAAGAGTGAACCACACAGCAACATCGCAGTTCATCTGCAATCACATGCTGCTGGGTCCATGCAGCGATGGAGTCCCAATTCGCGCCATGGGTGTCCCATTCATGCACCCGTTCTACATCAAAAGGATCGAGTGTAGAGGCTGTGGCCATCTTCACACGAGTGTGGCCAATATCGAGGAGTGCAACGGTTGGCATTGGATGTTTGCAAAAAGTCTAATGAAAACAAGAACGAGGCGATCTCATGGTCAGATCACGTCGTTTTGTATCTTCAAAGGTATGAGAAATGAACGAAGAGTGTATGTTGGGTTTTTGGGTGCAGGCAAGGTTGTGCTCATGACTGTTTTTTCGCGCATCGGCATGATAGCGCCCACATACAAATTTGTGCACATCATCATGATTAGCGCAGTCCTTTTAGCTGGATGTGTCGACACAGAACCTCTAGAGACGGATTACGCAAACATTACACCGCCATTAACCGAACAAGAGTACGAAACCCAGCTCATTAACCTACTAATCCTGCAGCAAGACCTCACAACGGAGATGTCGCAAGAGCAAGTGGATTCAACGCGACTCGCCTTTTTTGAGGCGCAAGGATGGTCATGGGGTGCGTTCGATTCAACCCAAAAACACCACGAGTCCTTTCCAAGTCGTCAGGCTGAGCGATCAGAACGCCTTTCCACAGAGGTTCGTGCGCTTATGGATTCGATTTCGACTGAGATTCGGACTCGTAAGTATGATCCTGAACATTAAACCGGAGTTTCTTTTGCTCCAACAACGATTGAATCACGTCATCGAGCTGAGGCCTTGCTACACTGTCGTGGAGCGCATATAGCTCTTTGAGTGTCTTTTTGGACGCCCCGCATGAGCTTAAAAGTTGCTGTGCAAGTGCGTCATCTTTCGCATTTTGAGCCGGTATTGCCATACATCGATCACAACGGCCACATGGCTTGGCTTTCAGATCCCCAAAATAGACACGCAAGTACTGCTCTCGACATCCAGAAGTTTGGCAATAAGCACGCACATGATTCATTTTTTCGCGAAGCCTCGCTTTGTGCGCCATATAAAGTTTTGTGTCAAATTCTTTGCCGCCAGAACCGCCACCCACACCGCCCGTGCTGCCAAACCCGCCACCCGAGCCAAACCACTGAACCCTGAGCTCACCCGTGATGTGGCGAACCGAGCACCATTCATCCGTTTGCGACAACACCTGCAACGCTCGACGGCATTGCACAGTAGACACACCCAGCGATGCCGTGAGTTGACTCACAGGCTTCACCACATCATGCTCAAATGCATCCGGGCCAAACAAACGAATCAGCGTATCCACAAATTGTTGCTTTTTAGCCGAAACACTGGGCTGAGCAAGTCGATCCAAGAGCTCTGATTGAGAAAGTCGCCAGCGCAATGCCCATTGGTCTTCGCCATCGGTTGCCCATTCAAGCACACCCTGACGTTGTGCATGGTGTAGGGCGGTTTTTAAAGTCGCCGGGCGCAGGTCATGCTTTTGACAAAACGACTCCACAGAGACTTGCCCCCCATGGCGCAAACCTTCAAGCCCCTTCAACACGGCCTGAATCACATCAGCCTCCGGAAATGATCGATCCAAATTACGCTCGAGAGCCTCAAAGTCGGTAGAGCGCACAAAACAAAGTGCATAGGCTGCTTCACGATCTCGCCCTGCCCTTCCCGCCTCCTGATAATACGCCTCCAACGTCGAAGGTGGACTCAAATGAATGACCGTCCGGCAATCGGGCTTATCAATTCCCATACCAAATGCATTAGTCGCAACCACCACGGGGAAGTCTCCACGTATCCATTCCGCTTGGATCCTCTGACGCTGCTCTGGCAACAACCCCGAATGATAGGCCTTTGCCACAATCCCCTTGGCACGAATCCGAGCAGCCCATTGCTCGCACGCCGCACGTGTCGGGGCGTAGAGAATCATACTTCCAAGCGTTGCGGCCCGCTCCACCGCTGCCATCACATCACGCGTTCGATTCGCCGATTCTCGGACCCACCAAGTGAGGTTCTCTCGGGCAAACGGCGTCTCAATAATGCGGGGGTTTGCAAATCCCAACGCCTCCACCATGTCCTTTTTGACCTCCGGGGTCGCAGAGCCCGTTAAAGCAATCCATCCCACTGAGTCATCCAACCAGGATAATGACGCGCGAATCCGTCGATATGAGGGTCGGAAATCATGCCCCCACTCCGAAATACAATGTGC
>DDIC01000068.1:24977-25402 GCA_002338335.1 Bacteroidetes bacterium UBA1860 | reverse complement strand
CCCCCACTCCGAAATACAATGTGCTTCATCCACAGCTACCAACGAGATCATCCACTGGCGTAATTCTGCCTGAAAATGGCGCGATGCAAGTCGTTCAGGAGCGAAATAGACCAGTTTAACCTCACCTGATCGCACGGCTCGGATCCGCCGATCAAGTTCCCCTTCCGATAATGTGCTGTTGAGAAACGTGGCAGGCACACCCAGGCTCAAAAGTTGCTCCACTTGATCCTGCATCAAGGCGATCAATGGCGAAATCACAAGGGTCACTCCCTCCAATACCATTGCTGGCACCTGGAAACAGAGCGATTTCCCGCCACCAGTGGGAAACAGCACCAAGGTGTCATTACCCTGAAGAACCGCTCGCACAGCGTCTCCTTGACCCGCTCGAAAGTCTGGATATCCCCAAATAGATTGTAAAACGGCTC
>DDIC01000068.1:19340-24655 GCA_002338335.1 Bacteroidetes bacterium UBA1860 | reverse complement strand
CTCCCAACAACGCCTCAGCCGATGAATCCTCTTCAGCCGGTCGTTGCGATGGCATTATCCTGCAAT
This sequence comes from Bacteroidetes bacterium UBA1860, assembly GCA_002338335.1. Classification (GTDB taxonomy): domain Bacteria; phylum Bacteroidota; class Rhodothermia; order Balneolales; family Balneolaceae; genus UBA8296. Next base: position 24,589 of record DDIC01000068.1, on the reverse strand, counting down.
CGTCGCCTTGATATAATTGCGACGCATCTCCGCGATGGAGGCGATGCTAATTCCTTTGGGGCACACCGCTTCGCATTCTCCATAATTGGAACAATCCCCAAAGCCTTCTTTCTCCATTTGCTCAACCATGGCCACCACTCGTTTCTCACGCTCAGGTTCCCCTTGGGGTAGACGGTTGAGGTGGCTAAGCTTGGCCGCAGTAAATAGCGACGCCGAGGAGTTTGGACACGCAGCGACACAAGCTCCACACCCAATACATGCCGCGTAATCAAACGAAAACGTGGAATCTTCTAGCTCGACAGGTATACTATTGGCTTCGGGTGCTGAACCCGTACGGACCGTGATGTATCCACCCGCTGCAATAATGCGGTCAAAGGCGCTGCGATCGACCACAAGGTCTTTAATTACAGGGAATGCCGCCGCGCGCGCAGGCTCAATCACGATGGAGTCGCCATCCTTGAAATTACGCATGTGAAGCTGGCACGCCGCCGTTAAACGCTTTGGACCGTGGGCGCGGCCATTAATCACCAAATTACACGAGCCACAAATCCCTTCACGGCAGTCGTAGTCAAACTCAAAAGGCTCTTGTCCTGCCACCACAAGCTCTTCGTTGAGTACATCGAGCATTTCCAAAAAGGACATATGCTCATTGACCGTGTCTAAGGTGTGATTTTCAAAGGCACCTTTTGCATCAGGGCCTGCTTGTCTCCAAATTTTCAGGTGTATGGTCATTTGACTCATGAGTCTACCTTTGTTAGCAATCGATGGTTCCGATTATTTATAACTCCGTTGTTTCATCTCGACGAATTCAAACTCTAGCGTCTCTTTGTGAAGCTCAGTCTCAAGCTTGCCATTCAAGTCCTTAAACTCCCAGGCTGAGACGTAGGCATAATCTTTGTCATTACGAATAGCCTCTCCTTCTGGGGTTTGATACTCTTCGCGAAGATGGCACCCACATGATTCCCCACGATCTAGTGCATCGTAAGCCATGAGCTCAGCAAGCTCAAAGAAGTCAGCCACACGGTGAGCAAACTCGAGGTACTTATTATAATTGGTGGCTTTGCCTGGAACCTTCACGTTCTGCCAGAATTCCTCTCGAAGTTCCTGGATTTCCGTGATGGCTTTTTTGAGGTCCTTCTCGTTGCGGGTAATGCCGATATTATCCCAGACAATGCGACCTAACGTGCGGTGGAAATCGATCACAGTTCGGTCTCCATTCACACTTAAAATCTTGTCAATTCGCTCTTGTACCTCCTTCTCCACAGATGCAAACGCATCATGGGACGTGTCAATCGTCGACACCCCTGATTCGGCTAGATAATCCCCAATGGTGAACGGAATCACAAAATATCCATCCGCAAGTCCTTGCATTAACGCACTGGCTCCCAATCTGTTGGCCCCATGATCAGAGAAATTAGCCTCACCCAGCGCAAACAATCCAGGAACGGTGGTCATTAGATTGTAATCGACCCAAAGGCCACCCATGGTGTAATGCACGGCTGGGTAAATCCGCATAGGGACTTCGTAAGGGTTCTCTCCGGAAATATTCTCATACATATCGAAGAGGTTGCCATACTTGGCGCTGATCACATCCTTTCCGTCACGAGCAATCGCATCCCGGAAATCTAGATAGACCGCAAGTCCTGTCTCACCCACTCCGAGTCCTTCGTCTGTCACCTGTTTCGCATTACGCGACGCTACATCTCGAGGGACTAGGTTTCCAAACGATGGGTAGCGCTCTTCTAGATAATAATAACGCTCCTCATCCGGAATTTGATTTGGCGGGCGATCATCGCCAGCCTTGCGAGGCACCCACACACGGCCGTCATTACGCAGTGACTCACTCATCAGCGTGAGCTTGGATTGATAATCTCCAGACACTGGAATGCACGTCGGATGCACCTGTACAAAACTTGGATTGGCAAAGGCAGCCCCACGTTTATGGGCTCTCCAGGTAGCAGTTACATTCGAATTCTTGGCATTTGTGGAGAGGTAAAAGACGTTTCCAAAGCCTCCAGTGGCTAAAATGACAGCATCGGCGCTATGGCGCTCAAGAGCACCTGTAACTAAATCACGTGTAATGATCCCGCGGGCGACGCCATCAATCACGACCACATCCATCATCTCGTGACGCGTATAGTACTCGATTTTACCCTCGTTGACCATCTTCATCATCGACTGGTAAGCACCCATTAACAACTGCTGCCCTGTTTGGCCACGAGCATAAAACGTTCTGGAGACCTGAGCCCCTCCAAAAGAGCGGTTAGCGAGATAGCCTCCATATTCTCGGGCAAACGGAACACCTTGGGAAACCGCTTGATCAATAATGTTATTCGACATGTGCGCCAAACGGTACACATTTGCCTCACGAGAGCGGTAATCCCCCCCTTTGATCGTGTCATAAAACAACCGATACACGCTATCGCCATCATTTTGGTAATTCTTGGCAGCATTAATCCCCCCTTGTGCAGCAATAGAGTGAGCTCGACGCCCCGAATCCTGAATACAAAATGTAGAGACTTTGTACCCAAGCTCTGCAAGCGACGCAGAGGCTGAAGCGCCTGCTAGGCCAGTACCCACTACAATCACATGCATTTTGCGCTTGTTGTTGGGTGACACAAGTTTCACATCATTGAGATGCTTGGACCATTTCTCGTCTAGAGGACCGGAAGGAATTTTAGCGTCTAACTTCATGCATTCGTTGGTTTAATACTGTATGAGGGCGCCCTGCCCTCCAGTGAAATAGATGTAAAGGGGTATGAACAAAAACCCTACGCTCAAAATTGCTGCGATAATGGTGCCTGCAGTGTAAACGGCTGCAGATCGTTGTGGATCGCTCAGCGTCAACGAAATCATCGCACTCCAAATCCCGTGCCCTAAGTGGGCACCAAGCAACATCATCACAAAGGTGTAAGCAAAAGCCATCACAGGGTCTAAAAATGAGGTAATCACAAGTGCTTTGAGGTCTTTCACAGGATAATCGACACCTGGAATGGACGTCATCGTCGTTTCGCCGTACTTAAATGCACGCACATGGAAAACAATAAAAATCAGCATAACCACACCTGTAAAGGCCATCGATTTCGAGCTCAAACTTTGGCGGCTGGGTGCTCCCTTCGAGCTATACAGATGATATTTTTGTGGGCGCGCCTTGCGACGATTCCACCAAATCGAAAGGCCGATATAGGAGTGAATCGCAAAAACTGCAACCAAACCAATCTCTGCAATCCACAGGAGTGGCCCCAAAGAATGGAGTTTATAGGCATACATATTGAACGCATCGGGTGGGCCAAATAGGGTCAAATTCCCCACAAGGTGAACCACAATAAATACGATTAACGCGACACCCGTCAGACCGGTAAGTAACTTCCGACCTACTTGTGAACTAAGCGCTTTGAGTAATGAGGGCATACGTCTTAAATTTTGGCTACTTTAGTGGCTCCAAACAGGTTTAAAAATCGTGCCTTTTTGGGTTAAAGGCAACCAAAAGTTGGGGTATTTCACCTCAAAAATCTTCGCGTTAACTCTCTGTTTTCTATGAAAATTTACACCAAGCATGGCGACTCTGGAGAGACCTCTTTATTTGGAGGGCAGCGAGTAGCAAAACATTTTGAACGGATCGAAGCGTACGGATCGGTCGATGAGCTTAATGCAATCCTTGGTGAGCTATTGAGCCTGAGTGACTTGCCGGCTAATGTGGAGACGATGTGTGCACAACTTCAAGCAGATTTGTTCGTCTTGGGTGCCGATTTAGCCACGCCCGAGGCTGCGTCAGATGTGGCCAAAGCTAAAGTCACGCAAATAACGGCCAACGATATTGAGACCATTGAGTCGTGGATTGACTCCCTTGATCAGGAACTCCCCGAGCTAAAGACGTTTATTCTTCCCGGTGGATGCGCGAGCGGAGCCAAGCTTCATGTAGCTCGAACCGTGTGTCGACGCGCAGAACGTGCTGCGGTTAAGTGCCACCAGTCCGACCCGCTGAATCCCTCATGCATTGCCTATCTAAATCGTTTGTCTGATTTCTTTTTTGTGGCCGCGCGCTACGTGAATCACGTGGCAGACGCTCCCGAAACCCCATGGCGGCCTGCATAATGGCATTGATTGCATCCGTTTCGGGGATTCGTGGCACATTTGGTGATGGGCTTGATCCACAAAATTTGGTGCAATATGCTGCAGCGTTTGGGCAATGGATTCGGCAGGAAGCGAGGCATGCAGTGGCCGGGGATTCATTGGCCGGTGAATCAAATCGAAGCGGGGATTCACGGCCGAGCGGCCAATCGTTGAAAGCAGGCGAAAATCCTGTCATTATCGTGGGTCGCGATTCTCGCGTGACCGGTGAAATATGTGAACATCTCGTCACGGCTACCTTGCGTAGCCTTGGCATTGATGTGATTACCCTGGGGATTGTTCCCACCCCTACCGTGGCCATGGCGGTACTTCATTATCAAGCCAAGGGAGGCATTATTCTCTCTGCAAGTCATAATCCAGCGGAGTGGAATGCGCTCAAATTACTGAATCATCGTAGTGAGTTTTTGGATCCGGCGCAGGGTGCTGAAGTATTGGCGTTGTTGGATGCTGGGGTAAATGTAGATTGGGCGTCTTGGGATCAAACGGGTGTCTTGTCAGCCGACACCGAGGCGATTGAGCGACATATTGAGGCGATTTTGGCCCATCCATGGATTGATCGCGAGGCTATTCGGCAAGCAGGCTTCACAGTAGCTGTGGATGCTGTGAATGGCGCGGGATCTGAAGCGATTCCAGCTTTATTGACTGCGCTTGGGGTCAAGGTGCATGCACTTCACTGCACACCCGATGGTTATTTTCCTCATAATCCTGAGCCTTTAGCAGAGCATTTGGGCGAGATTTGTGCGTTTGTGCAAGCGCATCGGGTCGATCTTGGAGTGGTCACCGATCCGGACGCCGATCGACTGGCTTTGGTGAGCGAGCAGGGAGACTTGTTTGGCGAAGAGTACACCCAAGCAATTGCCTTCGATTGGGCCTTGGAGCGGGCTGTAAAGGAACAAAAAGCGGGTTCAAGATTGACTGTTGCTACCAATTTATCGAGTAGCCGAATCGCTGATTGGGTTGCTGAGAAGCATGGGGCGACGTGCGTCCGTTCGGCTGTGGGTGAAATCCATGTGGTGAAAGCGATGCAAACCCATGACGCGGTAATGGGGGGCGAAGGAAATGGTGGGGTGATTGATCCACAGCTCCATTATGGACGAGATGCGTTAATGGGTGTGGCG
>DDIC01000068.1:8390-19054 GCA_002338335.1 Bacteroidetes bacterium UBA1860 | reverse complement strand
AGATGCGTTAATGGGTGTGGCGATTGTCTTGCATCAGATGGCATCCAAAAAAATGAGTGCTTCGGAATGTCGAGCGAGTTATCCGACGTTTGTAATGTCCAAACAAAAACGGGCACTTGCCGATTTAGGAATGGATACAGAACCCTTTTTGGAGAAGGTGGCCAACGCCTTTGCGCACCTCTCTCCAAATACTGTTGATGGTGTAAAACTTGATTTTGAGCATGGGTGGGTCCACATGAGAACGTCAAATACAGAGCCTATTATTCGGTTTTATAGTGAAGCGCCCTCAGCAGCAGAAGCAGAGGCACTGATTCAACACGTATTATCGGAGGTAGACGGATGATTCGATCCATGACCGGCTACGGACGCGCACAGGTCACGCTATCGGCGATGAGCCTTGACCTTGAAATTCGGTCTCTGAATAGCCGCTTTTTGGATGCGTCGATCAAATTACCGGCGGAATTTGCCCATCTTGAAGGGGACGTCAAACAACGACTTCAAACGGGGTTAAATCGAGGAAAAGTGACGCTGACTGTGACACTTGGGGCGTCTGTTTCTGCAGATCAAGGGGCGTTGTTTGATCCTGAGGCATTGGATGAGGTGGTGAGGCAGGTTGCGGAGATGAAAAAGCGGATGGGTGATGCTTCACCGATCACTCTGCAGGAGGTGCTGCCTTGGCAGGCGAGATTTTCTGGCATGGATAAGGGTGATCTGAATGGAGATGGCTCTTTTGGAAAAACAATCTCGGATGAGGATGAAAAGGCGTTCTTACAGGCTGTGGACCAAGCCATAGACTCGACATTAGCCATGCGCCAAAAAGAGGGTGATCAACTGCGCGTTGCGATGGAGGCGATGGTGCAAGAGTTATCGACGCTCACCAAGCAAATTAGCCAGCTTGCGGATGAACGCGCGGTGGCGACCAAAGCCAAGTTGCGTGCGCGAGTCGAAGAGCTGCTGGATGGAACCGCCGGGATAGATGAGGAGCGAATGCAGACAGAAATCGCCATTTTAGCTGACAAAATGGACATTAGTGAGGAGTTGGTCAGGTTGCAGTCGCACATCGACTATGTGGTGGATGCGATGAAAGCCACAGAACCCATGGGGCGTCAATTAAATTTCTTGTCGCAAGAGCTCAACAGAGAACTCAACACGATTTCCTCGAAATCATACAGTAGTGAGATTGCCCATTTGGTAGTGCAAGGCAAGGAAAAGGTTGAGCAGCTACGCGAACAAATTCAGAATATTGAGTGATTGATTATGGTGAGTGAGCCTTCATCATCCAAACGGGGAAAGATTATCGTGTTGGTCTCGCCAAGTGGAGGGGGGAAAAGCACGATGAAGGATCGCCTCATGCACGATTTCCATTCGATGAAGTTCTCCGTATCGGCTACCACACGCGACCCTCGACCTGGGGAAATTGACGGTGAGCATTACCATTTCTTGAGTGAGGCGCAGTTTGATGAAGCCCTGGAGAAAGACAAATTTTTGGAGTGGGAGCAGGTGTTTTCAGGGACAAGGTATGGCACGCTTCGTGATTCAGTTGATGAGTTGCTTCAAAAGGGGTATTTTGTTTTGTTCGATGTCGATGTGAAAGGGGCGCGTTCGCTTAAATCGGCTTTTGAGGATGATGCGTTGGTGTTGTACCTCCGCCCTCCTAGCATGGAGATTCTCAAAGAGCGACTTGTCGACCGTGGCACCGAGAGCTCACAGGACATTGAAGAACGGCTTCAACGCGCTCAAAAAGAGATGCAAGAAGCTTTGATGTTTGACGCAACCATCCTTAATGATGATCTCGAAGAAGCATATCGCGAAGTTCGAGATTTTGTTGAGGCATTTATAGAAGCATAATAACCCAAAAGGGATTGATCCTATGTCGATTAAGACAATCAATATTGAAGACCTAGGCGATGAGCTTGGCAACCGTTATGAGCTCTTGGCCGTGATTTCGAAGCGTGCACGCCAAATTGCAGCGCGTGAAAAGCTCGAATTGGACGAGAAACTGAAGTACTTCGAAGGATTTGAAGACGAAGAAGAGATGACGTTCAACGAAGAGCAAGAGCGTATCTCCAAAGAATACGAAACGCGTCTTCACCCAGGCCGTCGTGCGTTAGACGACCTCCTTTCTGACGATTTGACCTACGAATACCCGTCGTTGGATGAGTAATGACACTCCAGGGTGCACGAATACTCGTAGGCATCACTGGCGGCATTGCAGCGTATAAATCTATTTCTTTACTCCGAGCGCTCCAAAAACGTGGTGCCGAGGTGCGTGCTATTACCACACCCTCTGTTTCGTCGTTTGTTGGGCTAGAGACACTGCGTGCCATAACGCGGGAAGAGGTTCCTGTGGAGGTGTTCCATCAAGATGGGGACGCGGTTGCCGATAGCTGGACACGTCACATTCACTGGGGGGAATGGGCGGATCTTTATGTGGTTGCACCCTGCACGGCGCAAACGATGGCAAAAATTGCTCATGGGTTTTCCGATAACATGCTCACTGCAAGTGTGTTAGCAAGGCGATGCCCGTTAATGGTTTGCCCTACGATGGATGGTGAAATGTGGGATCATCCTGCAACCCAGCGTAATGTGGAGTTGCTGCGAGGAGATGGCATTCATGTGCTTGAACCGGCTGAGGGGTATCTAGCGAGCGGTTTGATCGGCCAGGGGCGACTTCCTGAAGAACCTGAGATTTTGGCCGAAGTGGAGCGGTTGCTAGCGGATGTAGATCCTGAGCATGATGCGGAGGAAGGACATGTTGCAGCGCGCAGTCATGGAGAGCGCGGCGTTAGTGATGAGGCGAAAGGTCGCGGCGTGGCTCCCTCTTCCCTATTTGCTGGCAAACGCGTTTTGGTCACCACTGGCCCTACCCGTGAACATATTGACGACGTTCGTTTTATCAGCAATCCCAGCAGCGGAAAGATGGGGATTGCCATGGCCTTGGCGGCAAAGCAAGCAGGCGCTCATGTGACGCTACTTCATGGCCCCATTGAGTCGGCATTACTCCCCGCGATGGATACACTAAAAAGCTTCGAGAGTGCGGATGAGTTGTTTGGGCTTGTCCAAGAGCATGGACCTGAGGCGGATGTAGTCATTATGGCAGCTGCGGTATCGGACGCAAAGCCTGCAAAGCGAATCGATGGAAAGGTGAAGAAAGCCGATCAAGAGTGGTCCTTGCAGCTGGCTCCGACGCCAGATATTCTTGCTTGGTTGGGTGAGCACAAATCTGACGGTCAAGTCTTGATTGGATTTGCCATGGAATCCGACGCCGAAACAGCACGGGAGGCAGCGCTATCTAAACTGGAAGCGAAAAACCTCGATGCGATTATCCTGAATTTACTTCGAGAAGGTGAATCGGGCTTTGGGATTGATTCCAACAACGTGGAACTGTTTGTTGGCCAGAAGACAGCGCAATCACAGGATCAAGCGCAGTACCAGGATCCCCCCTATGCATTTGGAGGCACAAAACTTGACGTCGCTTTGCAGCTTGTGGATCAGCTCAGTGTGTCATTATCTGGTGTGAGTCCTTCAGGCAACTCGTCATCAACCAAGAAAAAGTCATAATCGGCTATGAACATTTCTTGGAATCCTAGACACATTCGCTTTGGGCTCTTGATTGGAGCCAGTCTGGCTTTGGGCGTTGCGCATGTGGTTGTTAGTCCTCCTTCAGTCCCCCCAGAACCGATGAATCCTAGTCAAATCCGACAAACGCTCATTACGGAACTACACGCCGAAGGCTTAGATTCTACCGTGGTTCGAACGCGTTGGGTAGAGGTAGATTCGACGTTTCGACGCCCAGAGTTTCGAGTGACGGTTCCTGATAGTTTTTCTACGACGAAGTTTCACATTCAATGGGGTCAAACAGTGAAGCCACTTGGGTATGAATCACCTGCTCGCGTTCACTTCCCGGATGAGGTGATGCACATTCATATGGTGCGCGTGGGAACCATTCATGCTACGATTCGCCTTATTCCATCCTGAGCACACATCCTGAGTAGACATTATGCCAAGTATTACAGCGACTATAAAGCCTTATCCACAACCGGATATTATCCAAGTGGACCTACCTATTCTGATGTGTCATGGGTATGCTGGAGGTGTGTCTGCACTGATTTCGCATGCTCCGCTTCACGAGCCGTGTATGTTATTTCGGTCTCGAGGTGCGAAGGCATTTGCCCCAAATATTGTCCCCTATGCCAGCATCGAAACGCGTTCCGAGGAGTGGATGAATCGAATTCATGCCTTGCAGCAGCAATATGGCTTTGAGAAGTTTCATGTGATTGCGCACTCCATGGGCGGGCTGGATATGCGTTATGCGATTGCCAAAATGGATGCTGCTTCGTCAGTTGCCACCCTGACCACCATTGCCTCACCTCATCAGGGGACAACCATGGCAGAGCTTGTACTCAAGACTCCTGGGCCTCTTCGTGGGCCCATGAAGCAGTTTTTTGACTGGATGGGGGCGCAAATGTACGCCGAAGCCAAAAGTGATTCCCTCGCGGCGGTGGAGCAACTGACCCGAGCTTACGTTCAGGAGGAGTTTAATCCGAATGTCCCAGATCATCCCGATGTGGCGTATTATTCGTATTCAGCGGCGACAGGTAAAGGTACAAGTGAGCCCCTTAACCCGATTTTTGGCATCCAAAACGGGATGATTTATGATCAAGAAGGGCCAAATGACGGATTTGTATCCGTCGAATCTGCCAAATGGGGGCACCATCATGGCACCATGCCGATTGGCCACATCGAGCAAACCATGATCCAAGTCGCGGGCGGTCGCAAAAAGATTGTGGATCAGGTTTGGATAGACGTGCTTCAAGACATAAGTCAGTATTGATTAACAAAAAGAATGAAGAGGTACTCATTAGGATCACAATAGTCTTGAAAACGTCATTTTACGATTTTAGAAAATCATCCGTTTTAGTAGATTAATGTAGAGCATACAACAATAAAAACCTTGTCATGAAGAATCGCATCTCCTTTAGAGTTTCGGACGACCTTTCGAAGCAAATTTCAGACGCTGCTTCAAAATCTGCTCAATCAAAGAGCTCCTTTATCCGCTCATGCATCCAAAAAGACTTGGCAATTCGTCAATTTCGCTCATTAAGAGCGCAAATGATGCCAATTGCAGAAAAGAATGGCTTCCTCACTGATGAAGATGTGTTTAGGGTTGTACCCTAACGCAAAACTAGCTCAAGTCTTGTAAAGAATCTGGGCTATCTGCTCACGAGAAGTCCCCAAATGAAGAAGTGCTTGGATCATTAAATCCATTGGAATATTAAAGTCCCCACTTTCGAGCGCCTTTATTGATTCTATGGGCTCTTCCATAGCGTCTGCTAGTTTACTCAAACTCCATCCAATTCGCTCTCTTTCCGACTTTATCAAAACACACATATCGAATCGAATGTTGATATACGTTTCCTCATCTTGAGTTAATCCTAAGAACTCACCAGCTGAACCGACATTAAAGCCATTGGCTTTCAATAACTCCTCTTTTGATTTATCCATATTACAACCTCATCCCCTACGCAGGCATGTCCGGCAAGCTCCAACCCTCACGATAATTCGTCCGGATCAACCCTTCAGCAAATTCGAGCGCATTAAACGGCTCCGTTCGCTCTCGACTAAACGAGCCTGGCGTTGGATCCATTTTCGTAATCATTGTGAGAGTCTCGTCAGGATTAATATTGGTGAACTGCATGTTCTCACCATCCCATTTGAGCTTCTTGTTGAGTCCTTGCAAACGCACTGCCAACACACCCATGACGACCATTTCGTTAAACGGTCCAGACTCCGCAAAATTCGATTTGGTTTCTACGCGGCTATCCGAGCTTTCCTTACTCGCACGGACCCAGTCCATTTGGTGATTATTGGATTCCACACGACGCTCGGTCTGTGGAAGATTCGGCACACGACCAGAGAGCAACCATGGATCAGCACCATAGCATCCACACACAAGGGTATCATCCTCACCATGGAAAATCACACCGCCACCTTGATGATTCAAACTCAAGCCTGGATTCCATGATTCAGGTCTATACTTTTGCGCCTCTTCCCACCCCTCTGGTTTTTCGGGTTGCAAGCCACCATCATACCAATACACATCCACCGCTGGCTGGATACCAAAGCTTGTTTCGCGTCTTGGGTAGACCAAATGCACTTTTTGAGACACAGGGGCGCAATCCAACAACAACGGAGACGAGCTCCCCTCTACCTCGGTTGGATACCCTAGCTCAAGCGCTTTAAAGGGCGGCTCGAGAATATGACAAGCCATGTCACCCAGTGCGCCCGTTCCAAAATCCCACCACCCTCTAAAATTCCATGGGGTGTAAATATCGTGGTAGGGTCTCATTTTCGTAGGCCCAACAAACAGATCCCAATCCATGGTATCAGGAATTGGCATCTCTTCCTCTGGTGTGTTTAGTCCTTGCGGCCAAATTGGACGATCGGTAAAGGCTTCCACCTTACGAACCTCCCCTATTTCACCTCCTTTGACCCACTCCATCATCAAATTAATTCCCTCACCTGAGGAGCCTTGGTTACCCATTTGGGTCGCTACGCCATACTTATCAGCTAGTTTCGTAAGTAGACGGGACTCATACACCGTGTGGGTAAGTGGTTTTTCCACATACACATGCTTACCCATCGTCATGGCGTGCGCCGCAACAATTGCATGCGTGTGATCCGATGTTGCCACCACAACCGCATCAATATCATCGTCCATCTCATCCAGCATCACGCGCCAATCTTTGAATCGCTTTGCGTCTGGGTACGCCAGAAAAGTCTTCTCTGCATACGCCCAGTCTACATCACACAGTGCGACCACGTTCTCTGAAGGCATTCCCTGTAGCACTCCTGCACCACGGCCTCCCACACCCACACACGCAATATTGAGCATATCACTAGGCATTCTGTGGCCAAGCCCGCTAACCACCGCACTCGGCAAAATGGTAATCCCAGCGCCCAAAGCGACCGATTTTGTCAGAAAATCGCGACGGGACATTCCTTTGTTTGATGATGATGGGTCAGATGGATTTGACATATCAGAGGGATTTAGTTTAAATCTGTTGAAAAAAACGCTTCCACAATTTAACAAAACTACGTTGAGAGCAAACTACAATTCAATCTCTTTGACGTCCTCCAGCAATCGATACGCTGTGAGATCATACTGAATCGGGGTTAGTGAGGCGTAGCCATTGCTTAACACTTTAATATCCGTGTCCTCGCTATCATCTAGCAGCTCCAGTCGCCCTGTCATCCAATAATAATCGCGGTTGGCAGGGTCACGACGCCCATCAAATTCTTCTACATACCGCGAATTGGCCTGCCTCGCCCATTTCACCCCTTTTAATGGTCCCGCTGGAGCATTTAGATTCAGCGTAACCCCTGGCGGAAGTCCGTGGTTCAGCACATAACCGATCACCTTGCGAGCCGCATCCTGCGCACCAGACAAATCGGCCTCCTCATCAAAATCGAGACAACTCACCGCTATGGAAGGTGTCCCCATGATGGTTCCTTCCGTTGCCGCCGATACTGTTCCACTATAAATCAGATTAATACCAGCATTCGACCCGTGATTGATGCCACTCACCACTAAGTCTGGTTTTTGGCGCAGCAGCTCATGGTGCGCAAGCTTAATACAATCGGCCGGTGTCCCTGAGCACGCCTGCCCGTGAAAACGGTTATCGACCTGAAACGCACGCGTCCGCAACGGCACATTAATCGTCACCGCATGACCTACCGCACTTTGCTGACGATCCGGTGCCACGATTTCGACATCGCCAAATTCATCGGCAACCTCAGCGAGTGCCTTGATCCCCGGCGAAAAGATTCCGTCGTCATTACAGACAAGAATGAGGGGTTTACGCCCTTTGGCGCCCGTTGATTCACTCATAAGATTCGTCTTTGGAAGGGAATATTTTAGCTCGAACATCAGCCACATACTGTGAGATGGCCTCATTCGCGGTTTGGCCTAACTCGGCATAACGGCGCAAAAATCGTGGTTCAAAGCCTTTGTTTAGGCCAAGCATATCGTGCAACACCAGCACCTGACCGTCACAATCGACCCCAGCGCCAATGCCAATTGTGGGAATTTCAAGCAATTCGGTCACCTTTTTGGCCAGCCCAGCAGGAATCTTTTCCAACACCACCGAAAACGCCCCTGCTTCTTGCACCGCCTGTGCATCGGCGAGCAGTTTTTCAGCCTCGGCCTCCTCTTTGGCTCGCACCGTGTAGGTCCCAAACTGAAAAATGCTCTGTGGCGTTAGCCCAAGATGGGCCATCACTGGGATACCTGCATCCACAATCCGCCGAATAATGGGTGCCACAGGAGCGCCCCCTTCCAGCTTCACCGCATGTGCCCCTGCCTCTTTCATCAGGCGTCCCGCATTTTGCAACGCTTGACGAGCCGTGACTTGATACGACATAAACGGCATATCCGCGACCACCAGCGCCGTTTCTGCGGCACGAACCACACACTGCGTATGATATACCATGTGGTCCATCGTCATAGGGATCGTCGTTTCGTGGCCTGCCATCACATTACTCGCTGAATCCCCCACCAAGATCACATCCACCCCTGCCTGATCCACCCATTTGGCTAGCGTAAAATCGTAGGCGGTCAGCATCGCAATGGGGCGACCCTCCTGCTTCATGAGCTGAAGCGTTTTGGTCGTCACTTTGGCTGGCCGGTCGTGTGTATTTGTACTCATGATACGTGTGGGTGAGTGAGTGTCGCGGGCTTGGCGAGTGTCGCGAGTGTGGCTCGAGCGACGAGCAAGGCACGTGTGGCTATTTTGGCTTTTGTCGTGAACATGGCGCGTATCGCGATCAAGCCAAGCATGGCGTTATTCCTTGTTTACCAGCGCTGCAGAGGCTTCCAATTCACACGTCACTTCGCCATCCACAGTTGCTTTTCCTTTCATTTGGACAAATTGACGTCGTCGACCTGTAAATTTTACCTCAAGAACTAGCACATCCCCTGGCACCACCTGACGCCGGAATTTACAATTATTAATGCCGGTAAAAACCATGAGATAATCTTGTGGATTGTCTTGCTGACTCATCAACAAAATCCCACCCGCTTGGGCTAAGGACTCCACTTGAAGCACCCCTGGCATAATGGGAGCCCCTGGGAAGTGGCCATTAAAAAACTCCTCGTTGGCCGTTACATTTTTTTGCGCCGTAATGACTTCGCCTGCAATCTCGTTCACACGGTCCACCAACAAAAAAGGATACCGGTGTGGCAGCAGCTTTTTAATGTCTTCGATTTGTAACATAAGCTAGATAATCAATTTTTTCTTAATTAATGAGTAATTCCTATGTAAACATAGGCAATTCCGCCCGAAAGTTTCACAGCACGGGTCGTCGAAAAAGCCTTAGACTGCGTCATTAAAGCCAAAAAATCATCCCCAGCCGGAAAAGCAGCGCTCGTTTCTGGAAGGTACACATACGCTTCGCGATTACCACTGAGCCATCCACCAATGGTCGGCATGACGCTGTAGCTGTAAAATCGATACAACGCACCAAAAAGCCCCTTGGGTTGGCCAAATTCGAGGACCATCACACGTCCTCCAGGTTTGCAGACGCGCGCCATCTCTTGAAGTCCAAGCACAGGATCGTCCACATTACGGATCCCGAAGGCAATGCTTGCAATGTCATATTGATCCGATTCATAGGGTAAGGCGAGCGTGTCAGCGACTTCGTAGGCTATATCCAAGCTGGCTTTTCGCGCCTTTGCCGGTGCATATGAGATCATTTCTGGGGAAAAATCGGTTCCCAACACCTTTCCTGACGGCCCCACCGCCTTTTTGTAGAGCATGGCGAGGTCCCCCGTACCTGTGGCACAATCTAGGACCCATTCACCTGGCTTGGCAGCAGACTCTTTCACCGCTCGTTTTCGCCACATTTGGTCAATTCCGAGAGATAAAATCCGGTTAATGCGATCGTAGGAATCAGCAATCGACGCAAACATGGAGCGTACTTTTTCACTCATGGGCGCGCAGGGTCTGGTGTGCCGTTCTCTGGGGGAATGGCATGGGTATGCTCGTTCAAAAAGACAACCTCAAAATGACCAAAGGCTTCGTCATAAATCTGCGCCGGGACTCCGGGCTGTACCTCGCGAGGCTCTGTTTCGCCAGCAGGCACCTCGCCATGCTGTGCCTCGCCAGATTGCTCTACATCATCCCGTCCCATCCCAACAATGGGTTCTGGCGCCCACTTGAGATAATTAATGCACGCATTATGGTGGGCAAACCGGCTCATTCCCTCATACCCAAGCCCCATCCACTGCGACATTAAAATGCGAATAAGTCGGCCATGAAGCACAAAAGCGAGCGATTCATCGGGGCCTGCACCGGCCAAAAGGTCCTGAAATTTGGTGTTGGCTCGCTCAAACACCTCAATCGCCGACTCTCCCCCGGTTACGCGCGCCTCCCCATTCCCCTTGGACCACTCTTGAAGCACCCATTGTAATTCCACTTGGTCGTCGTTGTAATCGAGCCCTTCTAGGCGACCAAAATCCATCTCATCGAGCTCCGTGTGAGGCGTGTTTTGGAGACCTTTGACCTCTTCAATCGCCTCAGCAGTTAGAATTGCACGATCCATCCCGCTAGAATAAAGTCGCTCTAATGGTTTTTCGCTCAGGACTTCGGCCACTCGAGTGGCTT
>DDIC01000068.1:1825-8091 GCA_002338335.1 Bacteroidetes bacterium UBA1860 | reverse complement strand
CGGCCACTCGAGTGGCTTGCCAACGGCCTGTATCGTTGAGCGGTGCATTGATCCCCCGACCTTGAATCTTATGATTGAGATTATAATCGGTTTGACCATGGCGAAGGATGTATAAATGTCGTTGGGCCACTGTTGAGGAAGTTTAGGTTGCGCTTTGTTTTGGAGGCGCTACGTTGACATTGGATGAACTTTGCAGAAATACTTGGCAGAAAATTAGCAGAAAAACTTGCTGAAAACCTTGGCAGAAAAACTTTGCGCAAAAAGATACCAAATTTTACATCCCATCTTCGGCGTTTGCGACCACCCAAGCATGCATTGTAGGTGCCCGGTCTTGCGCTACCTGTTCTTTACGATGTACCCAACGCCGTATCACGCTTGAGCATTCAAATAATGTTGCCCCTGAGGTAAACACATCATCGACAAGAATCCACACGGGCCTATTGGCCGCAAGTGTGTAAAGTTGCTCATTCACTTCAGCGTTCTGCCTCACCACCATCGCACCTCGGATATTTCGAGCACGTTTTTGCTCCGAGAATTTAGTTTGCGTCCCCGTCGCTCACCTTCGCACAAACACCCCTCGAGGCAAGATCTCCAATTCGGGGAACACCGCCTGTATCCCTCGGGCAATGGTTTCACTTTGATTATACCCACGTCCCAAGCGTCGTCGCCAATGAATAGGCACCGCAATAAACAGGCTCTTCGAAGGCTCAATATTACTGTCTTCTAGCCACGACGCCATCCTATGAATCGCTACCATGCGGCCAAGTTGCTCTCCCACATCTGGCCGGATCTGATATTTCAACGCATGAAGCATCTCTTGCAGCGGGCCATCACGCACAAACGGAAAGCCTGCTTGCACACTTTGCAATCCCTCAGGAAGTACCCGATCCAGCGGGCCGGCTAGATCAAATCCCTTGGATTCACATAGCGGGCACAACATCCCCTGTGTCCCACTGATGTTTGCTGCCTCTGTGCGAAGCCGCCCACACATGGCGCACGTTTGGGGGAATATCCACTGCCGAGCTCCCTCTAGAATAGTGGAGCTGATGTCCCGCATCCCTGAAATGAATGTGAGTATTATTTGCTTGGGTTTTATAGGGGTCTGAATACGTTTCATACCCTTTCAGAACCACCTAAAACACAAACCTTACAATGTTTCACAGTAGAGGAATTAATCGGTATTTTAAAGAGTTATGCGCGAGATTTCACGAGATTTAACCTTGCTTCGGAAACACCTCAAATTGGAGGTTCAAGACATCCATGAGGCAACCCGTTTTCCAATAGACCGGATTGAGGCCTTTGAGAGTGGTACGCTCTTTGAAGATTCGGATTTCGAGTCCAACATCACCTACATTCGCTCCTTTGTGCGCTCGTATGGGAAAGCGTTAAATCTGCCCGATGATGTGTTGATTGATTGCTTGGATTATGTCGAGCTGGGGAGTTACAATCGTCAACTCATCGATTATTTTGAGGCGAGTCAGAAGAAAAAGGGCAAAAAAACACCTGCCAAAGAGCGTCTTGTCATTGATGACACTGTGGGTAAAGTTGTGGATGAAGGTGTGGGTGAAAGTATTAATAAAACTGAGGATTCGGGTGAAGTAAATTATAGTGATGAGAGCGGACTTAGTGGCAATAATGCGGGCAGTGACTCTAGCGCCGAGAGCACCCCAGCCAACGTGTCCTCGACTCAACCTGTAACCGCCCCAAGCTACAAAAAACCACCCGTGGACGGTGTGGATTGGGCCTCCAAGCCCATCAAAGGGCGCACACGGACTCCGATTCCCCCTCATGTTTGGATCATTGGGGCTGTAAGGACTCTTTTAATCATGGCTGTCATTACCCTGGTGTGGTGGTTCAGCCAACGAGACACTGATTCTAGTAATTCAAATCCTAATTCTTCATTCGATCCTGCGTCCACGGAAATTAATCAAGGCACTGCGAGTGATAATGGGAATGGCCGATCCAACAGCCTATCCAGTGATGGCGGCAATCTTGACCGATCCGTTAATAATCGATCTAACGATAGATCGATTGCAACAAATGCAACCAATGCAACCGCATCCTCAGGCAACAACCGTCAAAACGGTTCTGGTCCCTTCAATCCAGACACAGAGATAGCGACGAACGGTAACGGATCCCCGCTGAATGCCACCTACAGCGTGTTGGTGTACGCAGCCAACGGACGACTTGAGCCCATTCGCGTGTGGAGCGATCAAAAACCCGAAATCGATCCCTACTGGATCGAGCAAGGACATGCGATGCGCTTCGAAATGGATCAGGAAATGCGCCTAAGTGGTCAATTTAGCAATCTTCGGCTGATTGTGAATGGCCGTGACCTGGGCCCAATCTCACCAAATAGTGCTCAAAATGGGATTCCAACCTTCACTTTAAACGTGTCCACACCTCAAATGGCGTCGGTACCTCGCGATCCACAGCCGATTAATCTGCAACAAGACATCCAGATGCCAACCGAATTTGTGGATCGACCCACGTTTGAATAACCCAATTCGTTTGAATACCCCATTTCACCCTGCTTTTTCACCCTGCTTTGCCCCTTCCTGCCCATGAGTACCCCCTCTGATCGTTCTGCTGCCGAACAACGAGTCACCGAACAACGAGTCACAGAACAAAGAGTTATAGAGCTGCGAGATCTGCTCCATCGAGCGAATGAGGCCTATTACCAGGAAGCGGCTCCCTTTATTTCCGACAAGGAATTTGACCAGGCCCTCGCCGAACTCCACCATCTGGAGCAAACCTACGGCATAGACACAACCGATTCACCTACTCAGCGTGTTGGCGGTGGCCCAAGTGAGGCGTTTCAGAGTGTTCGTCACCCCATTCCCATGTTGTCTCTGGATAATACCTACAACGCGGACGAGCTTCGTGAATTTGACGAACGGCTTCGTAAAGGATTGGGGCCCAATACGTCATTCACCTATTCGGTCGAATTAAAGTTTGATGGTGCGTCCATTCGGCTGCGTTATGAGCAAGGTGAATTCGTTCTAGGTGCTACTCGAGGTAATGGTGTGGAAGGCGATGATATTACCGCGAATCTCAAAACGGTTGGCGATATCCCTCTTAGGTTGAGCGCGCCATCTGAGGACCTTTTTTCGAGCGCTAGCGTGCCTGACGTTCTTGAAATCCGAGGGGAGGCCTACATGGAGCGGGAAGCGTTTGCGCGGCTCAACACCTCCAGAGAGGAACAAGGCTTGGCCGTGTTTGCCAACCCACGAAATTCAACGGCTGGCTCGCTAAAAATGCAAGATCCACGCGAAGTGGCCCGTCGCCCTATTCGATTTACGGCCTTTGATGTGCTCGAGGGAGAGGGTGCTGGGGCCGGACAGGGGGCGAGCGAGGGTGCAGTTGCTGCAACGACCTCAAGCAACGCCACCCTTGGCGACACACACCTAGCCCGCCTCAACACCGCTCGCTCCTACGGCCTTCCCGTAAACGAACATTCCAAGCAATGCACCACCATTGAAGAGGTTTTAGAGGTCATTCAACACTTTGACACCCTGCGCCATGAGCTCCCCTACGACACTGACGGCGCTGTTATCAAAGTGAATGAAGTTGCCCTTCGCCCAGAGCTGGGAAACACCGCTAAGTCTCCACGCTGGGCTATTGCCTACAAATTTGAGGCTGAGCAAGCCGAGACGACCTTGCGCGACATCACCATTCAGGTGGGTCGACTCGGCACCCTCACCCCTGTGGCTGAGCTCGAACCCGTGCAATTGGCTGGCACAACCGTGTAACGGGCCTCACTACATAATGAGGACGAACTTCGCCGAAAGGACATCCGTGTCGGGGATCTCGTCATTATTGAAAAAGCGGGCGAAATTATCCCCCAGGTGGTTTCGGTAGCGCCATCCAGTCTTCATGCGCCCGATCGCCAACCCCCATTTGACTTTCCACAGGCCTGTCCCGCCTGTCAGCAACAAGTCGTGAAACTCGACGATGAAGTGGCGTGGCGATGCGTGAATCCATCCTGCCCGCCACAGCTGCTGGAGCGACTCTCCTATTATGCCTCACGTGATGCCATGGATATTGATGGATTGGGTGAAGCTCTCGTTGGGCAGCTCATCGAGCAAGGATATGTGGAATCGGTGGCCGATTTTTATAGCCTCACCCATGACCAAATCGCAGGATTAGAGCGCATGGCTGACAAAAGCGCCCAAAACACGATTGAGGCGATACAAGCCAGCAAAGCTCAACCCCTCGAAAAAGTACTACAAGGCCTTGGCATCCGTTTTGTGGGCAAGACCGTGGCCCGAGATATTGCCCAACATATGGGCTCCATGCAGGCCATTATGACAGCATCACAAGACGAACTCATTGCCATTCCTTCCATTGGACCGCGGATTGTGGAGTCCCTGCAAGCCTTTTTTGCCCGAGAAGCCAATCAAAAGCTGATCCAACGACTCCAAGAGGCCGGGTTAACCCTCACACAAGAGGCTCGAGAAACCACCTCTACCCTATTTGAGGGGATGACCTTTGTATTAACGGGTACACTTCCCACACTCACGCGCACCCAAGCGGCTGAACGCATCGAGGAGCATGGCGGGACCGTGAGTAGTAGCGTAAGCAAGAAAACCAGCGTTGTATTGGCTGGTGAATCAGCCGGGTCCAAGCTCGATAAGGCGCGAGCCTGGGGCATACAAATCATGGATGAAGCTGAATTTTTGCGTATGATTGAGGAAGAAACCGACGGGAACTGACCAGCTGCTAAACCAGCTGCTGATTCTCCAAAATAATGCGAAACGAGCCAACCATGGCCTCATCTACCACATCACAGGATAAAAAAGGGCAAAAAACGCCCGTTGCGCCTCAAACTGAGGCTCCCAAGCGAATTCAGACCGAAACTGTGCTCAAATGGACAGGCTTGGTGGCTTTTGCAGTGATCGTTCTGGCCTCTCTACCGGGGAATACCTTTCGGATCTTGCCGGAGTATAATCTGCTCGAGCCATGGCGACACGACGACTTGACCGCCGACCTGACATTTCCCATTCTAAAATCAGCCCAAGAAATTGAGACCGAGGAGAGCCTCACAAGACGGCAAACACCCCCTGTATTTATTCAAAACACCGAGCCTGAGCTCTTGCGGGATGAGCTCGAAGGGCGCTGGATGGAGCGGCTTTCAGCGATTGAGCAGGTATTAGAACAGCGCGCAAATCCAGAGGATAATCGGTCATCTGTGCAGGCTCAAGATGGCGATCAGTCAGAAAATGCCGAGCAGGCACAGGCCGCACTTGACGAGCAGGCACAAGCCTCTTTACCCTTTAACCTGGACGAATCACAGTGGGCAGAGCTTCAACAAACATTAGGCACCCAAGCCTCACTCCCCGCTCTTCAGCGCACTCTAGCTCCCCTTGAGCAAGCCTTAATGAAGGCCCAAACCGCGATCATTCTCGACCGTGAGCTCCCCCAAATTGAGACGCTTGAGGTGATGATCCGAAACACCGCACAACGAACCGAACGAACCCTCAACAAGTCGGTTGCAAACGACACCCAGACCGCCACAATCCAAGCAGTTGCAGTAGCCCACGAATCCCTACCAACCATTCCGCGGGCAACGCTAAATGCACTAGCTGACGGACTCTTCCAACCCACCGCATTCTACAGCGACGCCGAGTCTCAACAACGTCTAGATAATGCTTTAAGTAAACTCTCCAACACAAAGGGCGCAATTGCACAAGGGCAGATTATTATTCGGCGCGGGGATATTGTTACCGAGGAGCGCGCCGCCCATTTAGAGAGCTATGTCGCCGCACGATCCGCCGAAGTCACACAGATTGAACGCTGGACCCGCATGGCCGGCGAAATGATCCTTGTCATTGGGATTAATCTCATCTTGATGGTCTACCTTCGACTCTACAGACCCGACATTTTTGGACAATGGCGTACGCTATATCCCGTGCTGATTGTCCTCGCGTTAATGACAGCCATCACCCGGGTCTCATACAGCGTGGATTCGTTCCAGGCGGAGATGGTTCCCCTGGCGATTGCCCCGATTGTCTTGACCATTCTGTTTGATCAACGCCTAGGGATGTTGGCCATTCTTACGCTAGCCTCCACTACCGCCTTGATTCAAGATTCGAGCTATGAATTTTATCTAGCCACCATGATGGCAGGCTCTGCAGGGGTGTTCTCGGTGAAACAGATCCAAAAACGGACTCATTTCTTCTTCACGACTCCAGCCGCTGTGCTTGGAGGGTATGTATTGGTGTATGGTGGCCTTGCGATTTCGCAGTTGCAGCCGCTGGATGTGG
>DDIC01000068.1:0-1533 GCA_002338335.1 Bacteroidetes bacterium UBA1860 | reverse complement strand
AGCCGCTGGATGTGGCAGTAGGTCGGGTGATTCCGCTTCTGATTAATGCGGCGTTGATTCTATTTGCGTGGCCCCTGCTGCTGCTTTTTGAAAAAGGGTTCAGCATTACCACTGATCTGGCGCTTCAGGAGTTGTCCGACACCAATCATCCACTGATGAAAAAGCTTATGAATGAGGCTCCTGGGACGTTTCATCATAGCCTCCAGGTATCTAATTTGGCCGAAAATGCTGCGAATGCGATTGGCGCGAATGGAATGCTCTGCCGCGTGGGTGGATATTTTCATGATATCGGTAAGACGGATCGTCCTCAGTTTTTTGTTGAGAACCAGACCGAGGGGAATCGCCATGACGTGCTGAATCCCATTATGTCGCAGAAAATCATTCGTGAACATGTCTCCAAAGGGGTCGAAATGGGGCGTGAAGCAGGCCTTCCAACCCCGATTCTGGACATTATCCAGACGCACCATGGAACCAGTTTGATTCGATTTTTCTTTGATAAAGCCCAAAAAACAACTGACCGAGAGAAAGAAGTAGGCGCCATTGAGGAGGAGGATTACCGCTATGATGGCCCTCTACCCACCACCAAAGAGGAAGGTATCCTGATGCTGGCCGATGGTGTGGAAGCTGCGAGCCGTGCCGTGAAGCCTGCAGACGAGAAAAAACTCGACGCGTTGATTGGGCAGCTCATCGAGATTCCCCTCGAAGATGGGCAGCTGGATCAGTGCCCGCTAACCATTCCAGAGATTAATGCGGTGCGAGAATCTTTCTTCAAGACATTAAAGGGGGTGTATCACCAGCGCATTGAGTATCCTGAGGAGAAAGAGAAGGCAAGCTCTGAGGCAAACTCTGTGCCGAGCCAAAATAGCAACCCTTCATGAAGCCAGTGAAGCACCCGATTCCTGAGACCTTTGCCTCGACGCTCAACCAGTACATCCAGTTTATCCGGCTCGAGAAGGGGTTGTCCGATAATTCGATTGCAAGCTACAAGCATGATATTGGGCGGTATTTGACGTTTATTCACGACACGATTGGGTTGCGTGATCTGGGCGGGGTTTCAATGCAGCATATTCATAATTATTTGCAGGAACTCACGGCCATGAACCTCTCTACGGGGTCGATTGCTCGCAATATCTCGAGTATTCGTGGCTTTCATGCCTTTTTAATGCGAGAAAAGCTCACTGAGGCAAACCCAGCTAAGATGATCGACCTGCCACGTAAAGCGAAGAAGCTTCCTGCCGTGTTGAGTGTCGAAGAGGTCGATGCCATATTAAGTGCACCGGATCGGTCGACCCTTGTGGGTATGCGGGATGCGGCGATTTTGGAGTGTTTGTACGGGACTGGGATTCGTGTGAGCGAGTTGATCTTCTTGCAAATGGATCAGCTTTTTTTTGATATCGGCTTTTTGCGGGTTATTGGGAAGGGAAATAAGGAGAGGCTCGTTCCGCTGGGTGAACCTGCCTTGAAAGCGATTCAGGCGTGGGTGGAGAACGCAAGGCCGACGTTTTCAGGGGGTGCGGGTTCGGCGGGTGCAGG
>DDIC01000024.1:955-23844 GCA_002338335.1 Bacteroidetes bacterium UBA1860 | reverse complement strand
CAACAGTTCCTATTTTATCTGTATTAAATCTTTTCATTATTGCACTCCCTTTAAATCACTGTTTTGTTCTACTCGACAGTCACTGACTTGGCAAGGTTTCTGGGTTGATCTACATCACACCCTCGATTAACTGCAATATAATAGGACAATAGCTGTAAGGGTATCACCGTCAAGAGTGGACTCAGCATATCCTCGGTGGAGGGGATTTCAATCGTAAACTCCGCTAGATTTTTTACTTCATCATTCCCTGGGTTGGTCACCGCAATCACCCTTCCCTTTCGAGCGCGAACTTCTTCAATGTTGGAGATCATTTTGTCATTTGTGTGATTTGTTGCAGCAATCACCACGACCGGCATCATATGATCGATCAGCGCAATAGGGCCATGCTTCATCTCGGCTGCTGGATACCCTTCTGCATGGATATAGGAGATCTCTTTTAGTTTCAAGGCTCCCTCTAGCGCAATGGGGAAATTGAGCGTGCGCCCGAGGTACAAAAAGTTTGGCGCATAGGTGAAATGCTTCGCCATCTCTTTGATTTGATCTGCTTGAGCCAAAATTTGCTCCATTTTGCTCGGAATACGGGCCAATTCATCGATCAATTCAGCATAACGCTCGTCCGTGATCGTCTGTCTCCGTTTTGCCAGCATCAAAGCTATGGTCGTGAGTACTACGACTTGAGAAGTAAACGCTTTGGTAGACGCCACTCCAATTTCTGGGCCTGCATGGGTAAACACACCCGCATCGGTTTCCCGGGCAATGGTGGATCCAACCACATTACAAATCCCAAGAGCGATCGCGCCTCGGTTTTGAGCTTCTCTAAGCGCTGCAAGAGTGTCGGCTGTTTCCCCACTTTGAGAGATGGCAATCAACACATCCCCCTCCCCCATCAACGGTTCGTTATATCGAAACTCAGATGCATACTCTACCTCTGTTGGAATTTTGGCAAGGTGTTCGAACAAATACTCCCCGACAAGCGCAGCATGCCAAGAGGTTCCACAAGCTGCAATCGTAAGTCGTTTAACCGATAGCAAATCATCCATCACATCGGTTAATCCACCCAATTGGATCGTGTGGTCATCAAACTGAACGCGCCCACGCAAACAGTCCATAATGACTCTAGGTTGCTCAAAAATTTCTTTGAGCATAAAATGGGGGTAGTTTTCTTTTTCGATCGCCTCAAGACTCATGGCCAGTTCGTGCACTTCTTTGGTAA
Source organism: Bacteroidetes bacterium UBA1860 (assembly GCA_002338335.1). Lineage (GTDB taxonomy): Bacteria > Bacteroidota > Rhodothermia > Balneolales > Balneolaceae > UBA8296. The sequence goes on along the minus strand of DDIC01000024.1, from coordinate 22,631 downwards.
TTGGCTCGTCCTTGATTGTTTTAATATCGTATCCATCACGCCGGACAATCGCCATCTCACCATCGTCGAGATAGATCACTTTAGACGTATGCTCTACCATCGGGGATGCATCGGACGCAATAAACATCTCCCCGTCTCCGAGGCCGAGAAGCAAAGGAGACCCCTTTCGCGCCACATATATCCGATCGGGTTCATCAAGGTTGACGATGGCAAGTCCATAGGTTCCAACAATTTGTTGCAAAGCCAATTGGATGGCCCCCTCAAAGCTCACAGCACTGTCATCGTAAATCTCTTCAATGAGGTTAACGACCACTTCCGTATCGGTATCACTTTGGAAGATGTACCCTTTTTTTTGCAGGGATGTCTTGAGGGCATGATAGTTTTCGATAATGCCATTATGCACAAGTGAAATCCGCCCGTTTTGGCTTAGATGGGGATGTGAGTTGACATCATTCGGCTCACCATGAGTCGCCCATCTCGTGTGGCCAATCCCTAATGTGCCCTTGGGTGAGGCTGATTGCAGTTTTTTGGCCAGAGCATCCACCTTGCCCTTTCCTTTGACGAGTTCTAGCTCTCCATTGAGCATCACGACCCCTGCAGAGTCATAGCCTCGATACTCGAGCCTTTTGAGGCCTTGAACTAGAATAGCAGACGCTTCTTGATGTCCAATATATCCTACAATTCCACACATAGTTACTTGGGTTGATACTTGGGTTGGCTTAACGTTTTAGACTAGAACGGTTTGCATGCTTAATCTGTTGAAGGTACGCCTCTTCGTATTACTCAAACAAGAAAAATGAGTTTATATTGTCCCTATGCCAAAGTCCTACACAATACTGATAGCTGACTCCTCCAGCATGAGGCGGAATTTCCAGCCATTCACCCTCACAAGACCCGCTTGGGATTTGAGAGTTGGGCTCGGAACACTTCTAGAAAAGTGGCAGTGGTTGTTTGGCGGGCAAGGGTCTGTTGTGGGCATTGTTCCAGAGGCGCTTAAAGGACTTTTTGATGGCGTATGCGAAAAAAATGTTGAGGCCTTCGTAGGTGCAAGGGCAGACAATAGTTCACCCCACGAATGGATCGTTTTAGAGTCTCGTGTGCTTCCGTCCAAAAAGATTCTACAATGGGCACTCCAAGAGGAGTCTATGGATCACCCATCCTATCTCACAGTGGGTGGTTTGGTTTGTGGGGTCAAAACTAGTAACCCTTCGGAAGCGATTCAGTCCGTCCAGGCGATCTCCAAAGGAGCGCTACATGTTGCACAAGATCATCCCAAGCCCCAAGAGCAGCCCATTCATGACGTAGAGGGGCGAACACTCAACCACCTTTGGGATTTGTTTTTGCATAATGGCGACGAAATTCGATCCGATATTACCTACGATGGCGTACCTGAAGTCTTAGGGCTCAAAACAGCGAAAGCCTCAAAATTACCCCGTGGGGTTGTCTGCGATAACCCCAATGCGTTGTGGTTGCACCCGAATGCTGTTGTAGAACCAGGGACAATTTGCATGACGACGGATGGACCCATTATCGTGATGGATGGAGCCCATGTAAAGGCGGGAAGCATGCTACGCGGCCCGTTAGTGATTGGGCACCATGCATCGATTAGTATGGGTGCAAAGCTTTATGGTAACACCACCATTGGGCCATGGTGCAAGGTGGGTGGGGAAGTCAATAATTGCATTTTCCACTCGTATAGCAACAAGGGGCATGATGGGTTCTTAGGGAACTCTGTCGTGGGGCAATGGGTCAATTTAGGCGCAGATACCAATTCAAGCAATCTCAAAAATAATTACGGTTCGGTCAGAATATGGGACATGGCCTCTGGAGACTGGGTCGATTCCGAGCAGCAATTCGCGGGCTGTTTTTTGGGAGACCACACCAAAACCTCCATTAATACGATGCTCAATACAGGTACGGTGACTGGAGTTTCCGCTTTAATTTTTGGCGGAGGGTTTCCTCCTAAGTTTATCCCTTCGTTTGCCTGGATGGATGCGAGTCGTCCTGAAGAAGCGACAGCCTACGACATTGATAAAGCGATCGTAGATATGGAGAGGATGATGAGTCGCCGAGGAGTGGAGACTCCAGAAATTTACAAGGCTCATATGCTTGCACTCTACAAAGAGCAGCTAAATAGACCAGCTACATCTTCCTCATGAGTGAGTCCACGAAAGAGGGGGTTACCTGGTTTTCCTGGACGTTGTTTATCGTCCTAGCGCTTACGTGGGGAAGCTCCTTCATCTTGATGAAACGAGGGCTGCTCACCTTCTCCCCTGTGCAGGTAGGGATGTTAAGAGTGACTCTTGCGGGTGGATTCTTGTTGCTCACCTCGTTTAAGCAGTTGAGCGCATTAACACGAAAAAATGCCCTCCCATTGGCTGTGGTTGGAATCATCAGTGTCTTTATCCCTTACATTTTGTTTCCGATGGCCGTTACGAAAATCGACAGCGGACTGGTTGGGATATTAAACTCCCTTGTTCCATTATTTACGCTGCTCATTGGAGTCATATGGTTCAGAACGACTGTCACTTGGAGATCTGTGCTAGGGATTGGACTGGGTTTGGCTGGCGCTGTCTGGCTGCTGATTCCTGGGGTTGAAATTGAGGTTGCGTTTGTGCTTTTTGGAGTCCTTCCCATTGTGGCAGGTGTAGGGTATGCGATTGGGGTGAATACGGTGAATCGATACCTCAAAGAGATGCACCCCTTGGAGGTCACAACGTGTAGTCTCGCCTTTGCGATGGGGCCCGCATTAGTGGTTCTTTTTGTAACTGACACTGTTGGAGTGATGATGGCATCGCCTATTGGATGGCAATCGTTGGGGTACATCGCCATATTGGGTATTGCTGGGACATCGATGGCAAATTATGCGTTTAATCATCTCATCCGAACGACAGGCTCCCTTTTTTCGTCAAGTGTAACCTACGCCATTCCAGTTGTTGCTTTGTTTTGGGGCTTTTTAGATGGGGAGGTCATTGGATGGGTAGAAATCGCTGGGATGTTGATGATTCTGACGGGTGTATGGTTGGTCAACACACGAAAAAGGGCCCTATTAACAACCACGCAAGCTTTGGAGCCTGAGGCCGTCTCAAACACCAGATCCAAAACGTGACCTACTGTTTATTCACCTGTAACCTATTGACCCAGGCTCATGACCATGAATACGCGCCCAAAATTACTTGTTAATATTGATCACGTGGCGACCCTTCGAAATGCTCGTGGCGAAGGATTCCCAGACCCTGCGCGGGCTGCTGGAATTTGTGAAGCGGCGGGCGCAGACGGCATTGTGTTCCATTTAAGAAGTGATCGCCGGCACATTCGTGATGAAGATCTTCCCGCTCTTAAGGCGATGGTAAAAGGCACGCTTGATTTTGAAATGGCTGCCACGCAAGAAATGGTTGGCCTGTGTATCGATCTCAAACCCTCACTTTGTACGCTCGTCCCTGAGGGTAGAGAGGAGCTGACCACAGAAGGGGGCTTAGATCTTCCTGCTGTTGCAGAGGAACTCACGACTCTCGCAATCACCCCTCTACAGTCCAGCGGGATCCCTGTTTCGTTGTTTGTAGATCCAGTACCTGCACATATTGACATGGCTGCCGCATTAGGTGTCGAGGCGGTAGAGCTTCACACCGGGACCTTTGCCAATGCATGGATGCAAGGAGACTCTGACCAAGTCAAGTACGAAGTGGGTCGAATAGCAGATGCCGCTGAATTGGCTCATCAAAAAGGACTCCTCGTGAACGCCGGCCATGGATTAAATTTAGATAACCTTCATGCGTTTTTATCCGCAGTTTCCCATCTTCACGAAATAAGCATCGGTCATGCATTAATCAGTGATGCTTTGTTTTTGGGTCTTTCGACAACTGTAAAAGCGTATTTAGCCTTGATTCATGGACAAACAGAGGGAGCATAACGACCTTTATCAGTCGCTCTTTAAATGTCAGTAGGAAACTTTTAGAACTGTACTTCAAGTCCTTTTTTAATATCCAAAACGACGAACCCATGTATCGCTCTGCCGCCATTTGTCACGGACCTTCACCCGTAGATCCAAAAACGCCTGTTTGCCTATCAACGCTTCAATTGAAGCACGTGCTGCAATACCTAGACGTTTAATCGCTGCCCCCTTTTTGCCAATAATCATCCCTTTTTGGCTATCTCGATTGACTATAATTTCCGCGAAAATATCATCTCGCGAGTCCCCCTCCTTATACTCAATGATTTGAACAGCGCATGAATAGGGTATCTCCTGCTCAAATTGTAGAAATAATTGCTCACGAATCAATTCCGCCACAAAAAAGCGTGTAGGGTGTTCACTAAGTTGATTAGGTGGGTATAATGGCGGTCCCAACGGGATCATCGATTTGAGTGTGGTCAAAAAATCATCCACTTTCTCCCCCTCTTTGGCTGAGACCCAGAACTGATGAGCAAAATCTACACCCTCAAACCTCTCTTCTACTCTTTGAGCGAGTGATTCAACACGGTCTGCATACAAATCAACCTTGTTCACCAACAAGATCATTGGGATAGACCAACGCTTTAAAAACGCAATGGCATCGTCGCTTGGAAACGTGTCCAGAGGGTCAAAAATAAACAACGCCACATCGGCTTGTTCCACTGCCACTTCCACACTTTTCATCATGGTGCGTTGCAAGGCATAGGTTGGCGTGATGAGCCCAGGGGTATCATAAAAGACAATCTGCGCATCCTCATCGTGATAAATCCCTGTAATCTGATGTCGAGTCGTCTGGGCTTTTGGCGTTGCAATGGATAAATGTGTACCCAACAAACGATTGAGTAATGTCGACTTGCCCGCATTGGGCTTTCCAAGTATCACCGCATATCCAGAGCGGAAATGTGAGGAGTGTGTGCTGGTATCTGAGTCAGCTGAGTCGCTATGTAAATCGTCTATGTTGATGATGGCCAATGGGCTGTGTGAATGTTCTATTCACAATTAATGAAATCTAAACACAACAAAGAATAGCATTTTATTTTCAAAAGGGGTAGATTGTGGTGTAAAGTGGGGAGAAGTGGATCACTTTGAATAAAGAAGTAGCAATCACAGCAATCGTTCAATACTCAACGCAATCTTGGCAAGTTTCAAGGGTACATATGAGCATAGCTTAGATGATAAAGGGCGTGTGGCCTTCCCTTCTAAGCTCCGAAAATCGCTTCATCCAGAGGCGAACGAGCGATTTACGCTTTTGAGAGGCCTCGAGCCCTGCCTTTATTTATACCCACAGGATGAGTGGGAACGAGTCGAAGAGAAACTCAATCGAGTCAATAGTTTTAGTCGCGAGGGACGAACGGTAAAGCGTAATTTTTTGCGCTTCGCAGAGGATGTATTTCTGGACAAGCAACATCGCCTTGCGCTACCTCCAGGGCTTATGGACTGGGCTTCCATTAAGCAGCGTGCGGTGTTTATTGGTTCAGGAGAGCGGATAGAGGTCTGGGCTCCAGAGCAACTCAAATCCTTTGATGATGAATTAAGCCACGACGATTTTGATGCGCTGTTTGAGCGAGTCATGGGTGGTGGGGCTGAGACCTCAAATAGTTCGGAGGGATCGAATGGAGACTCGAAGCTATGAGTGAGGTTGCCTTGGAATCGGATCGTTTTTTTGAGCATGTCCCTGTGATGTTGCAGGAGACTGTGGATGTCCTGGTACATAAACCAGATGGAGTGTATATCGATGCTACACTTGGAGGTGCAGGTCACACCCTAGAGATTATCAAGAGACTCAGTGCAGACGGCGTCCTCTATGGCATCGATCAAGATCGTGAGGCAATCCAAGCCGCCAAAGAAGCCGTAGGCATCGAACCTCGCTTCCATGCGGTCCAAGGCAATTTTGGTTATATCGATCAGTTAATCCCTCTGGAATTACATGGTAAAGTTGATGGAATCCTCTTTGATTTAGGTGTTTCGACCCATCAAATAAAGGAGCCGGGTCGGGGGTTTTCTTTCCAGGAAGAGGGTCCACTGGATATGCGCATGAGCGCAGACCTCACCATAACAGCTCATTCAATTGTGAATGAATGGAATGAGGAAGACTTGCGCCAATTGTTTTTCTCCTATGGCGAAGAGAGGCTTAGTAGGCTTATTGCTCGTGAGGTGGTTGCACAACGACCTCTGGAAACAACCCAAGATTTGCGACGGGTTATACAAGAAGTGGTCAAAGGTCCTCAAACGGTCAAATCAGTTGCTAGAATTTTCCAAGCCCTACGCATCGAGGTCAATCAAGAATTGGAGCGTCTCAAAATGGGCTTATCTGCTGGTGCAAAAGTACTAGCACCCGAAGGTCGACTTGTCGCGATTTCCTACCACTCCTTAGAAGACCGAATCGTTAAGCAGTTTTTTAAATCGGGAAATCATCAAGGTGTGATTGAAAAAGATTTTTATGGCCATGCTTTAAAGCCATTTGAGGAAGTGATCAGAGGGGTCCAACTCCCAACGGACGAAGAAATCGCTCAAAATAGTCCGTCGAGAAGCGCAAAACTACGCGCTGTTTCATACCAACCGATGGAGGGATAATATCGATGGAGTTAACACCCCCACCTTTTGTAAAACCAAAACGAAAAAAAGCCTCACAGGGGATTTATGTAGGCAAAGAGGGTATTGGAAAAGAGCAATTTCGTCGTTCTCCCAAGGCTCGACGCGATAAGGAGGAGACTCGAAAGACCCTATCGCTCAAAGTACTAGGGCTTGGGGCACTCGTCGCGCTATTTGGCCTTTTCTACATCCAGCATGGATACCAAATGGAAGCTCGTTTGGAGCAAATTCAAGAGCTAGAGAGGCAACAGCGTATCCTTTTGCGAGCAGTCGAGGAGCAACGACTCATCTATGACCGTCTCACTGGCCCCAAAGAGGTCTATCAGCGGGCACAAACCGCTGGATTCATTCCCAGTAACCCCGCAGACGAGCGACAGTTAATGGATCCACGACCATGAGTTCAAGCAACCCACTTCGCGGAAAGTTGATGATCCTGTTGGTTTTCATTCTCTTTCTTCCAGTGGCGATTGCTGTACAAGTGTTGCGGATTCAAATCATTGACGGACGGGATTTTCGCTCCTTGTGGAGCGAACAAACGCTTGATGAATTACCCATTAAAGCCGAGCGAGGGCAAATTGTAGATCGTAAAGGGAGGCTTCTTGCGACCAATTTTGTGGAAACAAAAGTAGCGATTGACCCAAAGGCTCCTGGAATGACTCCGGACTTGGTCGATAGCGTGGCATTCAAGCTGGCGCAGTATACTCAAACCTCAGCGTCGGACTACATCCAAAAGATCCGGTCGACAATTGCCAGCCCTCGGTATGTTGTGCTGGAAAGATCCGCTCCCGTGATGGCCGTAGACCATTTACGATCATTAAATCTACGAGGGATTATCCTAGAAGAGAGCTACAAACGGCGTTATCCATTTAATGAGCTATCTGCCCATCTGCTGGGCTTTGTCAATCATAATGGATTTGGCATGACAGGTCTTGAAAAAACCTACGATGCAATGTTGCGCGGTAGGGATGGTGCACAACAAGTGCGCCGAAATCGTAACGGGGAGATTACAGCTTACGTAGGAGCTCCACAGCGTCTGCCTGAACACGGGATTACACTGGAAACGACGATTGATGGCAATATTCAGGCGATCGTTGAAGAAGAAATTCGTCGCGGAATGAAGCGGTGGAGTGCAAAAGGGGTCACGGCCATCGTGATGAATCCCAAATCGGGTGAGATAGTCGCTATGGCCAATGTGCCGACGTTTAACCCCAATGCACCTGCGACGTCGCCTACTCCAGCTCGGAGAAACCGGGCCATTGCAGACATGATTGAGCCTGGCTCAACCTTTAAGCTCGTCACCGCTATTGCAGCGGTGGAGCAACGCAAAGTGCGCTTTGATGAAATCTTCGATACACCTGAGGATGGACGTCAATTGGTGTATGGGCAAATGTTGCGAGATCACGACCCATTAGGGACGCTTTCATTCACCGAGGTTTTCTCGAAATCCTCCAACATTGCAACTGCTGAGATAGCGATGCGGGTCGAGCCCCGTGATTTTTATCAATATGCACGAGCGCTCGGGTATGGAAGTCCCACCCACATTGATCTACCCAACGAAATGCCAGGTAGACTCCAAAAACCTTATGAGTGGAGCAAAGTGACACTTCCTTGGATGAGTATTGGGTACGAAGTGCAAGCAACGCCATTGCAAGTGTTACAGTCTTATGCTGCATTTGCCAATGGAGGGGAGATGATGAAACCATTTGTGGTCAAGCGAAGCCTAGATTGGAATGGAAAGGTCATAAATGAGACCACACCTACGCGAATACGTCAAGTGGCTCAACCAGAAACTATCCAGAAACTTTTACCGGTTTTTGAAGATGTGCTCGCCGATTCAGGCACGGCAGAGCAAGCTGCGATTGAGGGTCTCCAAATTGCGGGCAAAACGGGGACCGCTCAAAAGTACACCAACGGTGGATACGGAACCTCCAATTACTACGCGAGTTTTGCTGGATTTTTCCCAAGCCGTGACCCAATGTACGCCATGATGATATTGGTGGATGAACCCCGTGGTGTGATATACGGTGGATGGACCGCTGGTACGATTTTTCGGCACATTGCGGAGAGAATTCGTGGAGTGGATCGTGCGCTAGACAAGGTTCCATTTATTCCCCAAGAGGATACACTTCGACGTCAAGTCTTTGAGGGAGCTCTAGCCATTACTCCCGATTTTGTAGGGCAGACTCGAGAAGAAGCAGAGCGCTTTCTGCGTGATTTAGATCTCTCGTTTGACATTGGAGGCAAGGGCGATCGGATCCTAAGGCAAGAACCAGTAGCTGGGCAAAGGATGAATCTAGACCAACCCATGAAGCTTTGGGTTGGCTCCATGAATGCATCAGAAGTCGCCCTTGAGGTACCCGAGCTTCGTGGCTTAAGCATGAAACAAGCCACTAATACCCTTATGGCGTCTGGTTTTGAGGTCCAAAAAGTAGGTTCTGGGACAATTTACGCTCAATTCCCATTACCAGGTGAGAGGTTACGCACAGGGTATGCGGTCACCATTCGAGGCAAAACACGTGACTTGGGCACATCGATACAAAGTGATCGATCTTCCGCCATGATTCAAACGGTTGGAGGGTTACCATGAGCAGCGTAAGCCAGCCTTTGGGTCGTTTGTGGGGAGTACACGATTGGCTTGAACACCTTGAGGGGGCGACTCTCCAGCTAGAAGGAAATCTACCCATCAAAGGAGATTTACATCTCGACTCAAGAAAAGTCGAGCAAGGAGATGCGTTTCTTGCCATGAAAGGTCATGACGAGGATGGTCACCATTATATCGATCAAGCTATAAAAGCGGGCTGTATGCTGATCCTTGCGGAGTCGGCGTTGAATGAAGCCCAAATTCAACTCGCGAGTGACTCCCAACGAACGGTCATTATAGACCCTCTCCTTCGAGAGCATCATGGAGCATTGGCTCAGGGGTTTTATGGGTTTCCCGCTCAAAAGTGTACACTCATCGGTGTAACGGGCACCAACGGTAAAACGACTGTAGCTACCCTACTGTGTGATTGGTATCAGGCGCTTGAAATCCCCGCATCCATGATTGGAACCACCGGGATTCGGGTATGGCCTGAGGCAACGGCAACGTCTACCGGGCTTACCACCGCAGATGCGATTACGTTGGCCAAAACGATGCGCGCCATGGTAGACACAGGCACTACCCACATTGTGATGGAGGTCTCGTCTCATGCGTTGGATCAAGCACGCGTGGGGGGGCTTGAGTTTGATGGAGCCATATTCACCAATTTATCACAGGATCATTTAGACTACCACGCCTCTATGGAGGCTTATGCTCGTACCAAAGCAAAGCTGTTTCGCGGGTTAGCTCCCGAAGCCGCTGCGGTTATTAACCGAGGCGATAAATTTGCCCCGATCATGACAGAGGGGTGCAGTGCCACCATCATCGACCTCGAAATGGATGTTTCTGTGTTTGTAACAGAGGTAGCAAGCGATTACACTGGCATTAAAATTGAAGGCCTAGGGCAACATTGGGATCTCAAGACACCTCTTATTGGGGAGTATAATGCAATGAATGTGGCGCAGGCGTTTGTGATGGCAAACGCTTTGGGCGCTGGGGGTGCAGATGATGTCGCTGCGGGCGCTGACAGCAGAATAATACAAGTAGATTGGACTCGGGTCCTTGCCTCATCGCATGGAGCCCCTGGGAGATTGGAAAAGATCACTCCCCCAGCACTTCAAGCAGATGAAAAAGGGCTCTCCCCTACTGTTTTTGTTGACTATGCACACACACCCGATGCCTTGCGGACGGTTTTGCAGACACTGCAACATTGGGCCGAGCAGAAGCCTGGGGAAAAGGGCAAACTATGGGTGATTTTTGGTGCAGGTGGCGATCGCGATGTGCTGAAGCGTCCTAAAATGGGCGCCATCGCTGAGGAGTGGGCAGATGTGGTGATTCTTACCAACGACAATCCTCGAAGTGAATCCCCCAAAGCGATTGCGCATGCCATTTTGTCGGGATTTGGTTCTCCTGAGGCCGCGGAAACAAATGTTCGGGTCATTTTAGATCGACGAGAAGCCATTCAAACTGCAATCATGGAGGCGCGTCCAAGCGACGTCATCCTCGTTGCTGGTAAAGGGCATGAAACCACCATGGATATTGAGGGGATACGCCATCCATTTAGTGATATCGATGAGGTGCATCGAGCCTATCAAAACCGACACCACGAGGTGACTCATGCTCACTGAATGGATTGAATGGCTTGAATTGATATATCAGCCTCCCGGATTTGGAGCTGTTTCTTTTATCACAACCCGAGTGTTTTTATCGGCCACCTTCGCGTTGCTTATTTCCATCTTTCTAGGTCAGCGTATTATTCAATGGCTTCAAAAAATGCAGCTAGGTGAGACGATACGTGAGGATGTTGGCCTAGATCACCATTTGTCCAAACGAGGTACGCCTACCATGGGTGGTCTCATCATCATCCTTGCTACCGTGGTACCTACCCTGCTTTGGATGCGGATGGATACGATGTATACATGGCTCATCGTGTTTGTGATGGTCTTTCTTGGAGGAATTGGATTTGCGGATGATTACATCAAAGTGATCAAAAAAGATAAATCTGGACTCAAAAGTCGTATTAAGCTTTTTGGGCAAGTGTTCACTGGGCTTGTTGTAGGAGCCACGCTCTATTTTTGGCCCGAGTTTGCAGAGGTTGGCACACAGTCTACTGTCCCATTTTTCAAAAATACCAATGTCGATTATGCCCTCTTTGGAGAGGAGCTTGCATGGTTGGTTTACATCCCCGTGGTCATTTTTATCATTACCGCCGTTAGCAATGCTGTGAATCTAACAGACGGGTTGGATGGTCTAGCAACCGGAACGTCGGCTATATCAGGAACCATCCTTGGGATCTTTGCGTACCTATCGGGGCGAGTAGACACCACAGACTATCTCGATATTCTTTATCTGCCAGGCGCGGGTGAGCTCACCATTTTTGCGGCGGCACTCGTGGGTGCTAGCATTGGATTTTTGTGGTTCAATACCCACCCTGCTTCTGTCTTTATGGGAGATACCGGCTCCCTTGCCATAGGTGGAGCACTTGGCGCACTTGCCATTATGGTGCACAAAGAGTTGTTGCTACCCATCCTTTGTGGTGTGTTTTTCATGGAAACACTCAGCGTGATCATCCAAACTACATACTTCAAATGGACAAAACGCCGTACTGGTGAAGGAAAGCGCGTGTTTTTAATGGCGCCTATCCATCACCACTTTGAGAAACTTGGATGGTCAGAGCCCAAAATTGTCGTTCGTTTTTGGATCCTTGCCATCTTAATGGGCTTGTTGAGCCTACTCACACTTAAACTGCGCTAAAGGATGGTGGCTGACTCATTACATACATCCAAGCGGTTGAGCGCTCCCCTTACATCGGGGAAGGTGGCCGTCGCTGGAGGTGCCCGAAGCGGCGTAGCAGTTGCATGTCTGCTCAAGCGCCTTGGGTTTGATGTGATGTTAAGTGACATAGGCGCGTTGTCTGACTCCTCCATTGAGCGACTGAATGCACATGAAGTGGCCTGGGAGCAAGGGGGGCATTCATCGAACGCAATGGCATGCGATTGGCTTGTTCTGAGCCCAGGCGTTCCAACACATGCACCTATTACTCAAGGATATCTATCCGCCGATAAACCCGTTGTCTCAGAGCTAGATGTAGCCTACTGGCACCTTCGCGATCATCTTCATGGAGGCACCATCCTTGCCGTCACGGGTACGAATGGCAAAACAACAGTGACATCGTGGTTGAGTCATATTTGGACTCAAGCAGGCCTTGTGCACCGTACGGGTGGCAACCTGGGCACTCCATGCTCTGATATACTCCTGGACTTGATGGATCATCCAGTGCAAGACGCTTTAGATATCATACTCGAAGTAAGCAGTTTCCAATTGGATCACATGCACTTGTTCCACCCTGATATTTCGATTCTACTCAATATTAGTGAGGATCATTTGGACCGCTATGGTCAAAATATGGATGCCTACGCAGCGTCCAAGGCGCGTCTTGTGGAGCATCATGGAACGGGGGATACCCTCATCTTTAATGCGGACGACCCTCGATGTGCGGCAATTGCATCTGCACTGCACGCTCGAAGCCCTGAAGCAGCAATCTATCCGTTTTCATGCCAGAAGTCTAGCCAAAAGAATGGCAAAACCTCACCTCAAGACCAACCTGGTGCAACGCTTCATGCACCCTCGCACACCCTTCACGTTCAGATCCCTTATACAGATACCTTCCATATGAATACGAATGATCTTGCTCTTCCTGGAGCTCACAATCAAGCCAATGGAATGGCTGCTGCACTTGCAGCCAAGGCTCGCCATGTCAAAAATGATACGTTAAAAGATGCTTTAGGGCACTTTGAAGGGGTCGAGCATAGACTTGAACACGTCGCTACCATTGATGGTGTGCGCTACATCAACGATAGCAAAGCCACTAATATTAACGCAGTCTGGTATGCCTTGGATAGCTACCATGAGCCCATCACCCTGATCTTGGGGGGACGAGACAAAGGGAATGATTATCGTCTGTTGGACAGCCAGCTGCGATCAAAAGGCCGTGCGATTGTTGCAATAGGTGAGGCGGCAAACATGATCGTGGAGGGGCTCAAGGGTCAAGTGCCCGATATCGTGGTCGCTCACACCATGGGGGATGCTGTGCGCGAAGCAAAGCGTCTAGCCAAACGGGGTGAAATCGTTTTGTTGAGCCCAGGTTGCTCGTCCTTCGATATGTTTGAGCATTATGAGCATCGTGGAAACGCATTCAAAGAAGAGGTCTTGTCACTCTAATGTTATACACATCCTCCGGATCTGGATCGGTTCATCGTACCTTTGTTTCGAGTCACGGTACGACGCAAGAACGCACGAGTAGTGATCGCATTCTTTTTTCTGCGTTTGTTCTGCTAATGTTTTTTGGTCTTATGGCCGTCTTCTCAGCCGTAGGATTTTTTGCGGAGTCCAAAGGGACAACCGCCTCCGCCCTATTCGGTAATCATGCACTCAAACTCTTCCTAGGGTTTATCGCCATGATTGTGATGTCCAAAATACATTATCGCATGACCTTGAAGCTGAGCAAGCTTGGCTTGATCCTAAGTTGGGTTTTGCTCATTGCCGTCATGATGACGGGCGATACCGTGTTTGGGGCGAAGCGGTCCCTTTCTGTGGCCGGATTTTCGTTTCAGCCATCTTCCCTGGCTGCCTCCACCCTTTTGCTCACACTCTCAGGCCTCATTGCAGCCAAACAGGAGTATGTAAAAGACTTCGCTCGAACCTTTGTCCCTGCCATGATTTGGATTGGAATCACATGTTTTTTGATTGCGCTGGAGGATTTTAGCACAGCGGGCCTTCTCTTTGGCATGTCGTGTGCACTCTTGTTTGCAGGCAGAGTTCCGTTTCGCACACTAGCGCTTGTTCTAGTTCTTGGGGGCGTGGGTGGATATGGATTGGTCACCTCCTCAGCCGAACGGACCAGTCGTGTGGAGCAATTTGTGGGTAATATCGTCCAGCTTCCAAGCCAAGAACTTGAAGGGGGTGAAGGGTATCAGGCTCAACAAGCACAGATTGCCATTGCTCAAGGGGGGCTCACTGGTGTAGGCCCAGGAAAAAGCACCCAACGGAACTTCCTTCCTGCCCCCTATAATGACTTTTTATTTGCCATCGTAGCCGAGGAGTATGGATTAATAGGGGCCCTAGTTGTCATCGGGCTATTGACCGTGATTCTCCTGCGAGGGGTGTTGGGCGTTGCCATGGGGGTAGCCGATCCTGATGCCGCACTAGCAGCACTTGCTTGTACGTTATTTATCGTGTTGTATGGATATGTCCATGCAGCCGTTTCTGTTGGGCTCTTTCCTGTGACAGGACTCCCGATGCCTTTCATGAGTTATGGGGGGAGTAGCATCCTATTTACAGGGGCTATGGCAGGAATTTTGTTGAATATTTCCAAGAGCCTTTACAAAGATCAAGACAAACCATTTTTCATCGGATAATCTCAAACTCGATTGACCATCCACTTCATTGACCACAATTAACTCATATCACTCAACGACCTGGACCCATGCAGAGCCTTTGCGTGTGATGATGGCTGCAGGGGGCACAGGGGGGCACGTCTATCCTGCAATTGCGATTGCAGATGCATTATCCTCGATGGTGGACTCTCTCGAAGTGAACTTTGTGGGTACAAGGAATCGAATGGAATGGACGGCTGTGCCCAAAGCAGGGTACCCTATCCGTTCGTTGTGGATCAGTGGCGTCTCTAGAACACAGTGGTGGAAAAACCTATTGGTGCCGCTCAAAATCGTTGTGAGTTTGTGTCAAAGCTTTTGGTTATGCGTTCGCACAAAACCTGATGCAGTGGTAGCGTGTGGTGGCTTTGTCTCGGGACCTATGGGTAAGATGGCAGGCTGGTTGAGGATACCTTTGTATATCCAGGAACAAAATACTCATCCAGGTGTGACAACGAGATTATTGGCTAGACAAGCAAAACACTTGTTTCTGACCTTTCAAGACTTGGAAGGGCACTTTACAGGGCTTCCTCAAACAGTCACTGGAAACCCTACACGACAAGCACTACTAGAATCTATCAACCAGCAAGGGTCTCCTTCCGACCTGGATAATACGTCTGTGACCGCAACAGACTCACAAACAGGCTCACAACCCACCGTTTTAATTCTTGGTGGAAGTGGCGGGGCTGGCTCACTCAATCAAAAGATAGCATCCATGCTACCAGACTTGGGATTTAAACCGGAGGTAGGTGCCGGAGGCGATGTCAAGGCCGAGGCCAGTGCCAGTGCACCCTTTTCAGAGGCCCCCTTTTCCTTGGTATGGCAGTGTGGCAGCGCCTACATCGATCGTGTCGAAAGCATGCTCATGGATAATAACCTGTCGGGGCATCCTGATATTCAAGTCACACCTTTTATTGAGGATATGACCTCTGCGTATCGCGATGCGACAGTAGTTGTTTCACGCGCAGGAGCCGGGACATTAACCGAACTGATGCTACAGGCCAAAGCCGCTATTTTGATCCCTTCTCCTGTTGTCGCTGGAGACCATCAACGCAAAAACGGTCAAAGACTAGTCGACAAAGGAGCCGCTTTAATGGTGGAGGAATCTACGATGGCTCACACCTTACCGAATCTATTGATGAATTTGCTCACTCAGCCTGACCATCGAGCTACGCTCGCCTCCTCACTTCACGCAATGGCAAACCCTGAAGCAGCGCATGATATTGCACGTCATATTCTTGGAGACCTAAAGGCCTCTCGACCCACGACTGAAACGTCCACCGATTCACATAAGTCCCAGCAGGAGGTGGTCGCATGAAGCCGTTGAAGCCCTCCATTCACTATGCCACAACACTCGATGGCGCGCTTCCACAACACCGTTTCGGAGCCACGCGTCATATCCATATGGTTGGGATTGGGGGAATTGGGATGAGTGGCATGGCAGAAATTTTACTGCATCAGGGCTATCATGTCACGGGATCAGATGGGTCATTATCCGAGACGACCGAACGACTGACCTCCATGGGTGCTACAATTCACCAAGGTCACGATGCCAGCCATATTGAAGGGGCAGATGTTGTTGTTTACACTAGTGCTGTAAAGGCCATGGACAATGTGGAGACGAAAGCTGCTTTAGAAGCCTCCATTCCTGTCATTAAGCGAGCCGAAATGCTTGCGGAGATGATGCGCATGAAAGTAGGCATCGGGGTTGCAGGGACACATGGAAAAACCACCACCACTACCATGCTTGGCCACATTATCCAAGATGCTTCGTTGGATCCAACGATTATCGTGGGTGGACGAGTTCATAGTTTTGACAAAACAAATGCCGTCGTAGGCAAAGGTGAGTTTCTCATTGTGGAGGCTGACGAGTATGATCGCACGTTTTTAAAGCTCACACCTACCATGGCGATTATCACAAATGTGGAAGCCGAACATCTCGATATCTACAAAGATATTGACGACGTAAAACAAGCGTTTGTTGAGTTTGCAAATAAAGTCCCCTTCTATGGCGTGGTTGCTGTTTGTGTGGATGACCCCACAGTTCGAAGCTTAATCCCAGAATTCACGCGACGACTCATCACCTATGGTTTGGATCCCTCTGCGGACGTGTATGGGTTTAATGTGGATAAAAAGGCGTTTTCAACCTCCTTTGAAGTCATCGCGATGGGCAGACCTTTGGGAGTGTTTCAACTGCATGTTCCAGGGGATTATAATGTATTGAATGCCCTTGCTGCTATCTCTATTGCACTTGATTTAGGTGTTCCTGCCGAGACAATCAAGAAAGGTTTAGAGCGATTTAATGGGGTCTTTAGACGATTCCAACGCAAGATGGATCATCGAGGTGTGCTTTTGATTGATGATTATGCCCATCACCCTACCGAAGTAGCCGCTACATTAAAAGGTGCCAAGCACGGCTGGCCCGACCGTCGACGGATTGCTGTCTTCCAGCCACATTTGTACTCTAGGACTCAACAGATGTCAGCAGAATTTGGGGCGTCGTTTGGGGATGCCGATCATGTGATTATTACAGATGTCTATCCCGCTCGTGAAAAACCGATTGATGGAGTTACTGGAGAGCTTGTAGCGAGTGCAGCAAAAGACGCTGGTCATCCATCGGTGCACTATTTGGACACAGCGGAGGATTTACCCCATTATCTAATAGACATGGCCAGTGAGGGCGATCTAATCCTTACCATGGGCGCAGGGACGATTTATCGCTATGGCGAAAAGTTTGCCGAGTCGTGGCAAGGGGGTGAGGTATGAGCCTGTACTCACGACTCTTCTCCAAAAACAAGTCTAAAAGACTGAGTGGCTCTTCCGCTCGTGGATGGTTTGGCAAAAAACCGTCTCAAAACCTCTCTATGGGGACGCTAAATAAGTCATCTTCCAAACCAAAATCATCGAAAAAGACGCGACTAGGTGTTCGTTCTACAGGGAAGATTGCGGTGTCGATTGCTTTGCTTGTGACCCTCGCAACAGCCGTTACACTGCTTACGTTGCAATGGCAGACCCATCGCGAGATTCGAGACATAAGAATCAAAGGATCGGACATGGTTTCGATGGATGAGATGTACCCACGTTTGGAGCACTTGATGGGATTGCATCCAGATTCCGTTACGTCTGAAGATGTACTCGGGTCTATAGAAGATCTTGCAGCAATAAAATCAGCTCAGTACTGGGTCGATCCCGCTGGTTCGCTTGTGGTGGATATTGAAGATCGAACCGCCATTGGATTGTGGCTAGATGGTACAATACCCAAACTTGTCTCGGCGGACGGTGTCTTTCTTCCCTACAAAGAATCGATCACTCAAACCTATCCTTTGGTTGTTGGATTTCTGGCCAAAGACATAACATCGGATCGCATTAAGCCATCATCATTTCACACACTAGGATCATTTTTGGACATGGCGCAACGTCATCCAACCGTTTGGTCAAGTATCAGCGAGGTGGGTCACCACCCTACAGAGGGCATTATCGCGCTGAGCCATGAAGCGGGTGTCAAACTCATTTTTGGCACATCCAATCTTGAGACTGCCCTAGAGAAATGGACAGAATTTTACACAAAAGAAGCTTTGAAACGTGGTATGCAGACGTTTCATACGATTGACTTACGCTATGCGGGCCAGGTCGTTGTCAAAGAGAATCCCGATTACCTTCAAACTCAATTTATCCCAAACCGCTCAGGAGGTTCCTCATGAATGAACACGATCGCGTCGTTGTCGGACTCGACATCGGTACCACAAAAATTTGCGCCATTATCGCGTCTGTTGACGAAGAAAACAGCGTCCATATTTTAGGCGTAGGGAAAGCCCCCAGTGATGGGTTGAATCGTGGGGTTGTGGTGAATATTGACCGTACGGTGCAAGCCATCAAGGCCGCCGTTGAAGAAGCTGAACTAGCCTCTGGCATCAAGGTGAATGCTGTAAATGTGGGCATTGCGGGTGATCACATTCGAAGCATTTCGAGCAAGGGGGTCATTACCATTAATAATAAAGATCAAGAAATCACACGTGCAGACGTGGATCGATTACTGCAGGATTGTCGTAAGGTGCTCTTGCCCACAGATCAGCAAATTCTGCATGTGATACCTCAAGACTTTATTGTTGATGGACAAGATGGGATTAGTGACCCGATTGGGATGTCGGGTGTTCGAATGGAGGGTGAGGTACATATTATTACGGGATTGGTATCCGCTGCGAAGAACATCTATCGATGTGTGGAGCGTGCAGGGTATGAAGTGGCTGATATTATCCTAGAGCCCTTGGCGTCGTCCTACTCGGTGTTGAATCATGAAGAAAAACGAGCTGGGGTGGCCTTGGTCGATATTGGGGGTGGGACAACCGATGTCGCTGTGTTCCGCGATAATACGATTCGACATACTGCTGTGATTGCCGTGGCTGGTAAAAAAGTGACGGATGATATTCGAGTGGGGCTGAGTGTACTGGATGAACAGGCTGAGAGTCTAAAACATCAGTATGGAGAATGTTATGCAGATATGGTGCAAGAGGATGATGTGATTACGGTTCCTGGCATCGCAGGGAGGCCACCAAAAGAAATTAGTAAGGGGATTTTGGCACGCATTATCCAAGCCCGCATGGAGGAGATCCTAGAGATTGTGGGCATCGAAATCAAACGAAGTGGCTACGGGGATGCGCTGAGTGCAGGTATTGTGATCACTGGGGGGGGCTCATTGGTCAAAAATATCTGTCCATTGGCTGCACAGGTGCTCGGGATGGATGCGAAGATTGGACAACCTTCTGCATTAGGTGGAGGGATGGTCCAAGAGGTCTCTAGCCCTATTTATGCCACTGCTGTCGGACTTGTGCAGCATGCCATTGCTATGGGACTTGCCAATGGTGGTCGCGCAGGCCAAGGAAGTGGGCAAGCCTCAGGGAAGAGTATGGAAGTTTGGAGTGAAGGCTTTATTGGCCGCATGAAGAACTGGTTTTCTGAACTATAAATTCGCATCAGGCAACACGCAAAAGACAATCAACTTTAGCAAATAAATAACTCAAGCTTATGGCACCCTTTGAATTCAACCCAATCGAAGAAACTCAAGAGACACACGACGAGCAGGAGAAACAACCCTGGATGGAGAGGGTTGATGATGAATCCATGCTCGAAAATGAACACATGGTAGAATCCGATCACGCTCTGGATACGGAGATGGAAGAAATACACGAAGATGACGCGATTCCTGAGGTAGAGGCAACGCATGAGCAGGAGAGTGTATCTGAGTACTCACCTGAACCCGAACCTATGTCAGAGGCAGTGCAAGCCACGTTTTTATCGCCAGAGCTCACACCAGAGCCGGAGCCAGAGCCTTCACGATTTGAATTTGATGAAGACAATATTGACTCTGCAAAAATAAAAGTCATTGGTGTAGGTGGTGGGGGTGGTAATGCCATTAACTACATGATTAGTCGAGGATTGGACAGTGTAGAATACATCGCATTAAACACCGATGCTCAGGCACTCAAAACGAACCGTGCTGGTCAGAAGATGCAAATCGGCTCTAATATTACGGGGGGTTTAGGCGCTGGTGCTAGACCTGAAGTAGGTAAGGAGGCCATGGAAGAGAGTCGGCACGAGGTGGAGCAACTCATTGAAGGAGCCGATATGGTCTTCATTACCGCCGGTATGGGCGGTGGCACTGGGACGGGTGGTGCACCTATCGTGGCAAGTATGGCCAAGCGAAAAGGGATGTTGACCGTGGGTATCGTGACGATGCCCTTTGACATGGAGGGTGCCAGCCGCAAAAAATATGCCATGGAGGGGCTCGCGGAGCTCAAGGCTAATTGTGATACCATTATCATGATCCCAAATGATCGTTTGCTTGAGTTGTCCGATGAGGATACATCCATGGTCGATGCGTTTGGTTTGGCCAATAGTGTGCTCTATAATGCGACGCGTGGGATTTCTGATCTAATTCTACTTCCAGGACTCATCAATCTCGATTTTGCGGACGTTCGTACGACCATGCTTAATGGTGGCGCCTCGATCATGGGTTCAGCTGCCGCTACGGGTCCAGAACGTTCCGAAGTAGCCGCTCATGAAGCCATTCACTCTCCACTCTTGGATGGAGTGAGTATTCGAGGGGCACGAAATGTGTTGGTCAATATTTCGGCAGGTAGCACCTTAGGTATGCGCGAAACAAGTGTCGCCACAAGTGTCATTCAACAAGAAGCTGGTAATGATGCCGAAATTATCCTAGGGACAGTGATTGATGATTCTCTTGGTGATGAGATGCGTGTGACTGTCATCGCGACAGGCTTTAATGAAGAGCAGGCATTATTCAACCATATGAATCGGTCGATGCAAACTGGAGCCGGAGCTGCGGCATCATCCCAGCGCAAGCCATCAGCGCAATCCCAATCATCAACGAGTGCTCAGCCACCGATGCAGGGACCTGCACTTTACGCTTCAGCGTCTTCAAACGGAGTCGCTCAAGGACACTCACATGGTGCCACGCAGGGGCTTGCACACTCTACAAATGCAACTCAAGCAACCCCTCAGGATCCAGCATCTACCCCCTCCCACACCAATCCACATCAGATGGACATGAAGATCGAGTCCACTGATTTTTATAAAGGGGAGCAAAATCTCAAAAATTTAGATGCACCTGCGATCCACCGCAGAGATTTACGTTTTTCTCATGGGCAGCATGTAGCCAATGAGGAGGCCGGATCCTTTGAAAGCACGCAACGACCGACGTCAGATGGAGTCCACCATGGCACGGCAAACCCTGTCTTTAAAACTCAGATTGCTAATGGTTTGACGTCTTCAGGCATCCATGAATCGCAAGGGAACGCGTTTGCAGGGGCCAAGACAGAGAGTACAAATGAGATGACCACCTCTACCCCCTCATCGGAAAACTTTCATGCCCGCGTCGGCAAACAAAAAATTGATAAGTCCAATTCAGACCAACCGGCTTTTTTACGCCGAATAATGGACTAAATCACACATTTTAGATTGCTAAAGCGAAGGGGAGCATCGTGATGGGTGCTCCCCTTTTTTTATGCCACAGTGACATCAACCTCTCTAATTCTACAAGAGTCTCGAGATCATGGTGACGGCAACAATCACTGTCAGCAAGGCAAATCCAAGGCTAGTGACACGAAC
>DDIC01000024.1:0-661 GCA_002338335.1 Bacteroidetes bacterium UBA1860 | reverse complement strand
AAGGCAAATCCAAGGCTAGTAACACGAACAGAGGCCTGTTTTCCAAGCCGAACCCCTATTCCACCTCCAATCCATGTCAAAACAGACACTGGTAGAATCGTGGCACCGTCAATATATCCAAGACTCCATTGAAGGAGTTCTTGATCTTGTGGCAACGGTGTGGCCAGAGCAAATTGAAGCGCACCCGAAAACGAAATCAAGACAATGGCTGATGATGAGATACTCACAGCCCGCGTGAGGTGAACACCCTGAGCAAGGTTCATAAGCGGTACCATCGCAACACCTCCCCCAATACCTGTGAGTGCTGCCAAAAACCCACCCAGTGAGCCGGTTAACCCCATTTTTGCATCCTTTAACGAGAGCCTTTTTGCAGACTGAACGCCTTCAATCACTGAAGGGGTCGATTCAGATTCTGGCTTCATATAAAATAAAACCGCCACGATGGCCATTAAAATGGCAAAAAAGGGGATGAAAATATCCTCAGAGTATAATGGTGACAGGGTGATTTGCTTTCCCATCCAGACACCCCCCATACCAAATACACCCACAAGAGCCCCTTCTCGTAGATAGAGATTACTGGAGCGATATTGCTGCCACGTCGAGCTTAATGAGGCTGTAAACGTGCAGAATAATGAGCTCCCAATCGCCCATGGAATGGGGT
>DDIC01000047.1 GCA_002338335.1 Bacteroidetes bacterium UBA1860 | reverse complement strand
ACCGGGGCACTCACCGTTTTGTCCATCCTGAAGGTACCCTGCAGTGGGAGCTTCCGTTACCGAACCAAAAGCTGCCTCTATAATTTGTGCAGCGCCTTGGCCTGGACCACTGGTGCCGCCATTAAAAATGATGGTTGTCCCTTTAAAGCCAATATCCCATGAGGTGCTTGCCGAGTCTGCGGCGCGTGTGGCAGGATCCGTTTCGCTGGAAGAAAGAACGATTTCGTTATCGGTCAGGCTGTATAATGTGAAGGTATTATTGGAATTGAGCTGCCCAGTTTGTGGATCACGGGTTCCGGGATCTGCTTCAACGTCGATTGCGCGTAGGACATAGAGCTCGTCTGCCTCGTCGCTCGATGTTGAGTCACATGCGGTGAATAGGAGAGATCCTGCGAGCAGGACAAAGATGGGTAATGTTGAACGTTTCATGCTGATTAGATAAGTGGTAGGTGTTTTTAGGTAGGTCAGGTGCTTCTGGTTTGTGAGGTGCTTTGGGTTTGTGAGGTGCTTCGGATTGCAACGAGTTGCAGAGTTTCCACCGCTACCATTCAAACGAAATCGAGACAGCCCATTGGCGCCCGGCTAACGAAGGATTGGTCTCAGGGAATGTAGTGGCGGTCAGGTTGCGAACATGCCCTTGGAGGGTAAGCTGCAACGGTTGAGAGCCACGGGTGTTCTCCAAGGAGAACGTTTTGGTGACGGTCGCATCCAGAAGGAGATGCGCGTCCACAAATTCATCTTCTCGGTTGGCAAAGCCATTGCCATCGAGGTCTCTATATCCATACTTGCTTCGCCAGCGTGAAGTGACACTCACGCTTGTGGGTGTTGTGGCTGAGCGTAAGGAGGAAGTCGCTGTGTCCCATTGTCGCTGTTGAACATCTACCAATTGGTACGTCAAGGTGCCGCTGAGATGATGGGTTGAGCGACCAAATAGTCCAGAATAATCGGCCATGCTAAGCTTCATATCACGATTGTTGAGGTCGCGTCCAAAGACGCGCCCCGCACGAAGGTCATCCACAACGTCCCGATCATGAGCTTGAAGAAATTGATACCCTCCTCGCAGACTCAACCGGTGGTGTTGACCCACTATGCGACTTGCATCCACATCCAAGCGAGCGCCTCGTGTGTAAATCCGGTCAAGATTAAAGTAGCCATAGACAAACTGTCCATTTGATTTTTGGGCGACTGGCTGGGTTTCGATGAGATTACTCACATCATTATAGAACAGATGTCCGCGCAGTCTCACCGATTCGGTGGGCGTAAAGGTTGCTCCAAGGTTGAATGCATTGGATGTTTCAGACTGAATGGTGCCAAGATTAGCGGGATCAAGAAACAGACTCGTGAGGACCCCTTGATCGAGGAGCGATTGGAGCCCTTCCACCATTTTGGTCGATCCAAAGACCGAATACCCCACGTTGGAGTTATTAAAATCGAGGTAAAGCTGACGAAAAGCAGGAGCCTTGAACCCAGATCCGACACTTGCTCGCAGTGTCCAGGCGTCATTGGCCTGCCAACGAGCCGAAAAACGTGGGCTAAATTGTGGGTCATAGTCCTCGTGACGATCATAACGACCACTAAGATTTAGCTCAAAACGCTCTGAAGGGATCCATTCATGCTGAATAAACGCAAACCATTGTTGCGCTTCGGGTTGCCCAGTGGTTCCATCGACCTGTAGTGTCGATTCATACCGGTCACCGCCCAAGGTTTCCCGGTTTAGACCCACTCCAGCCATAGAAAGGTGCTGATTGGACCACAATACATTGACTTGCTGCTCAAGTTTGAGAAAGTCTTGATCGAATTGATCTTGGTAAAAGGTCTGCTCGGTTTGTTGCTCAAATTGGTGTTGATCGGTTTGGTACGTGGCCCAATACCCTCGACTAAAGCCAAAAACACGAGATCCTACAGCCCACTCAATGGACGGCGCAATCGAGAAATCTTGTCTAGACGACTCGTCTAAGTACGGAATGGAGGTTGACGCACTTTGACGAACCGAAAAAGAGCTTTGCAGGTCACGAGAGGATGCCCGCGCCTGAACTTTGACGCGAGATCGTGGTGCAAACCGCCAGGTGGTTGTAAGTGATGAGCTTAGATCTTCAAACGCAGGTGCAGACACCCCAAATTCACTGGGCGTATGGTCAAACCCATCGGATCCGTACTGATTCAGTACCCATTGCACATCCATGGTTTCGGCACTCCAACCCAAGCGGAGTGTATGATCTTGGGCAGCATGGGTTCCTAATTGTGTGCTTAATTGACCAGAAAACCCGGCGTTGGGTGTTTTTGTAATAATGTTGACCACGCCGGCAAGGGCTTCACTCCCATACAACGAAGAACTCGGCCCTTCCACGACCTCAATATGCTTCACCCCATGCAGGGTCACCCGGCTAACGTCGAGTGTGCCGGCCATTCGACCAATCACGGGCTCTCCATCAATCAAAATGAGGGTGTATTCGGGTGAGAACCCTTGCATTTGGATCCCTTGTCCATGCTCTTGGAACAGGGTAATGCCAGGAATCTGCATTAAGAGTCCATCCAGCCGCCGTTGCCCTGTCTGGGTAATCATTTCGGCATCGAGTACAGTTGTTGGGACTGAAACATCCTCCAAACGTTTTGCGCTACGGGTTGCGCTGATCACTAAGGGGTTTTTGGAGGTGTAGGCAACGGTATCACGATCTTGGGTTTGTTGTCCTGAATCTATTGTAACGGTTGCAGCGGTCGAAATACTCGCACCTTCCGCTTGGTTGATACTTGCGATGCATAACATCACAAGCCAAGCCATGCTGAGCGCGAGAGAGGATAATAGAGGTCTTACTGACGGAACGTGTATCACTCGAAAGGCCCTTTGGGCGTTTAGGAGGCGATGTGGGATGCTTATTTATATTAAGTCCAAATTAAGAGGAAGTAATGCGAGGTGCAATGTTTTTTTGCGTCCATCGTGAAAAAAATGGGCGTTGGGTGAACTTACGTTGCAAAGACCGTAGCGGAGGCAGGGTCAAGCACGGGGGCATCGGGGGCACGCAAAGGTTTGGCGCTCGGAATGGCTAACGCTTGTTGCAATAGGCGTTGGCATCGAATCGGTGCCAACAAAAGGGGCGTGATTGACGCTTGGGAGTCCTCTGCATTGGATCTGGCCACGATCGTTGCGCAACATATCACAGGAATGGCAGGCAATCGACTCCAAGCGGATTTATTCACCCCAAAAGGAGGATCCAACGTCTCATCATAGGTGGTGAACCCTCGCTGCGACAGTGTGATCCCAAGAGCAGAAACCCCTTCATCGGCGAGTAAAGCAACGAGTCTCCGATTGAGTTGCCGTGCGGTTTGGATTGCAGCTTCTTCCCGAGGAATTCCTTGTTGAATCGTCTCTTCAGTGAAGCTATTATCGCCGTGAAGCACCAGCAAACGCTTCCCTTGCAGCCCCGTTCTCATTTCGGTAGCAAACTGCTTCATAAACATAGGGTGGTCTAGATGAGCAGGTTCCAGCGTGGTAATGGCGTCGAAGGTAGGGTTCATTTAATTGCCTGTGCGATGATGCACAGTTAATTGCTCGTGCAATGATATTATTAGCAAGCTCATTCCTTGAATGATTCTAGTTCACTATCAAACTGAAAAGGGTACAACGAGGCTACAGGATAATGCGTAGTCGAGAGATCCCCATGGACCATATAAACCTGTTTAACTCCCATTTCATGCATGGTTTGACGGCAAGCTCCACAAGGGCTGCACACGCGGCTTTTAGGCGCATGGATCATGATGGTGCTCCCTGGCGTGGCGCCAAGTGCCTTGGCAGCATGGAGCGCATGCCGTTCTGCACACAAGCCTAATGGCCAGATGGAGGTTTCGGTATTGGCACCTCGAATCACGCCGAGATTCGTTTCAAGGAGTGCAGCCACAGGAAAATGGGAATGGCTTGGCCGGCTCCATCGCAACGTTTTATCGAGTTGCTGAAGTCGCCACTGATGACGTTCAGCCTCAACCGAATCCACGTCCAGGGATGTCTCGGGTAAATATAACTCTGTGACCCACATCCAGGATTCACTTGTTCCAGTGGGAGGGGCCTCACTCATGCGCACTTGCTGAGAGGAAGCACCAAATGCCTGAAGTAGTGCTGGATCTAGACGCTGGCCAGGGGGTGCCCAAATGGTATGAATCGGATCATGAAACATGGTGGCTAATCCGAAGGCTCCTTGCAAGGCCTCTATGGTCAATGGGTAGGAGGCGTTTTCAATACGCACTCCTGGATAGAGTCCTCGGATGCCCTGACATAACACAGCTTCGGGCACACCTGAATAAGGAGCATGAGATCGCTCAAGATAGGTGTCCCATGTGGAGGCAAAGAGGCTCATGGAACTCATATTTAGGGTCTAAACGTCAATCGATGACTTGCAGTGGATTGGTTCGCAGCCACGTCCAAGGACGTTGACTTGGTCTGCCCTGTCAACCATAGGTCTGTTTGATCGCCAAAATACTCAGAAAACGGATTGGTCGCCTGCCCTGTGGGTAGGATGGTCTGCGCCTCCAAGGGTTCTGCAAAATCAACCAGACGCCGGATGGATGCACCTAACGTTTGTCGAAACGGCTCGTTCCATCCATACTGCCCATTATTAAGTGTCATCCCATGCCCTGGTGTAGGAAAAGGTCCGTGACTTAGCACGCGGTCGACAATGAGTTTCAAAGCTTGCGGTGCATTTGGATCGGCTGCAGCCTCGCCAAACAAGGGTGGCATAAAATGTACCTGATGAATCGCTCCCCATCGCCACTGGAACGTCTCGGGTCCATAGGTGGACCGCAACTCACCCAATGCACGCTCCACCGCCAAAAACACCAAATCGTCTAGGGTCTCTGTCCGATTTGGCGTGTCTGTACGATCAAACAGCGGAGAGCGGAGATCAACTAGCCGTTTCAGGGATCGAACAGGCAGGTTTTCAAGCCGCACAAAGGTTTCATATCCCTCCTTACCTAGGTCGTCTTCCAAGGTTAATCGTGTGAGCTCTAGCACCATGAGATCAAAAATCGACGCTGCTGTCGACACTGTGCTGTAGGAATAATCCCAGTTTAAAAAATAGGACAAGGCTAGCTCCACATCTTGCTGCTGCTTGGCGGTGGCTGGCTCCGTTAACGTGGGTGCCTGCAGCGAAGGGAGCAGACGCTCAAAAAGTTCGCGTGCGTGTGGGGAGATGTGATCTAATTGCCATTGCCCCATTTGCTCCAAGCTGTACGGCGGAGTATTGGTGGCAAACAATTCTTGCAGACGATTAATCCGAGAGGCAGGATCCCAAAACGTCCCGATATAATAGGGATAACCAATGGGGTCAATTTTGTTGTTGGCATTGGCCACCCATCCCTCCTCTGGGTTGATTCGCGTAAGCGTCTCAATCGGGTAATGCCATTGTTGCCAATCCTGAGGCAACGCACCATCCTGGCTCGCCATTCGGAAGCCAACTTGTGCGTTACGTCGCAGGGGAAGGCGCGCCATGGGAACATGAGCAATCGAACCCTGCGCGTCGGCCACAATTGCATTCATGGCGGGGGAATGAAAATCCCTAGCCGCTTCCCGAAACTCTTCCACGGTTTGCGCTTGCCCAAACCCATAGATGGCTTCCAATTCCATGCTTGGCGTGTGTCCTGCCCATTTCAGGGTAATGGTTTGCTCGGCAACAAGACCCTGGCTTGGATAGATATCACTAATAATCGGGCCATACGGGGTTTCTCTCACACTAATGAGGGTATCGGCCCCATCTTTAACTCGAATCACTTCATTACGCAGTGTGATCGTTTCTGTGTTCGACTGCGCGCCTGGTTGCGAGCCCGATTGAGCAGCCATTAACGCGTCTGGCAGCACAAAGTAGTCGGTATCATCGGCCATCATGTTGGTCAGAGACCATGCAACGGATCCATTTTGCCCGATAATGACAAAGGGAGCCCCAGGAATGGTGGCCCCGGTGGCCGAATATTCGGGTGAGGAAAGGGTCGCCTCGTACCAGTTTCCGGCCATATTAAGCCCCATATGAGGGTCTCCAGCAAGCAACGCATGACCACTGGCCGAAAGTGACGGCGACACAGCCCAAGCATTGGATCCCACAAACGAGCCTTCGATCCCTAAACGCTCCCGTGAAGCAAGCTCTAAATCTAGAATGGGCATTAAGTCGGCAAAGGGTGGCTCCGGTTGCTCGGGCAGGAGCTCATTCACCCGTGCCCTTGGCAGTTGACTAGCAACCCAACCAGCGGTCACTTCACTCCACCAACTCACGTTTTGCTCCCATGCCACCAGTCGAGTCATGGCAATGCTATGCATGGGTGTCCATGGAATCGGTTTCATTTTGAGCAGTGCAAACTCCAGAGGAAGGTTTCGCGCTTCATCCTCAGTGTAGGCATTCACGCCATCAGCATAGGCTTGGAGTCGTTGTCGCATCTGAGGCGATAACGTTGCCTCTATCTGTTGAGCAACCTTCCAAATGCCAAGGGTGCGTTGATACTGATCGAAGGGGACAAGATCTGGCCCTAAAAATTCGGCAAAACGTCCTTCCGCGGCGAGTTGGCCAAGCGTCATGGTCCATAAACGATCCTGAGCGTGCACATACCCAAGCGCTCGGTACGCATCCAACTCGTTGGCTGCATCAATGGTGGGCACGCCATACCCATCTCGAGTCACAACAACCTCCTCCTGCAGCCCCGGAAGATCCATCGAACCATCGAGTTGAGGCAAAGGGCGATTCAAGGTCAAATGCACACTCAGCAGCGTAATACCAAGGGTGAATACAACCAAAAAAAGAAGTAGTTTGAGGAGTGTTTTCATGACAAAAGGGTTCAATAGGCGAATGTTACGGGATGTTGAGCCAAAAACCACAAAAGATTGGAGCGTTACATGTCTGCATCAGATCCTACTACATCCTCCTCTGCAACGGGAGCATTACCCCAAACACACCCCAACGTCGCCGTGATTGGTGGTGGCACGATGGGCAACGGCATTGCCCACGTCTTTGCACAGTCGGGTCACCAGGTCACGCTTGTGGATGTGTCGCAGGAAGCGTGTGAGCGAGCTCTTGCCATGATCGACAAGAATCTTGGCCGCATGGTCTCCAAGGAAAAGCTCACAAAGTCAGAGAAAGAGGCTACCCTGGAGCGACTTTCCACTGCGGTGTCGATCCAAGATGGGTGCAAAGGGGCGGGTCTGGTCGTCGAGGCTGTGCCTGAAATATTATCCCTCAAGCGCGATGTGTACAAAGAGGTCGAGTCGGTGGTCGATCCCAGCGCTGTGATTGCGACCAACACCTCCTCAATCTCCATTACCAAACTGGCTAATGCGCTAAAGCATCCTAGTCGCTTTATCGGTATGCATTTTTTCAACCCCGTCCCCGTGATGAGCCTTGTGGAGGTGGTCAAAGGGCATCAAACCGATTCCGCGGTTGTGGACGCAGTAATGGCGTGGTCTGAGGGTCTGGGTAAAGTGCCCGTACCCGTGAATGATTCCCCAGGCTTTGTCTCCAACCGTGTCTTGATGCCCATGATTAATGAGGCCATTTTTGCTGTGTATGAGGGCGTCGCAACTCCTGAACATGTCGATGAGGTGATGAAGCGGGGAATGGCTCATCCCATGGGGCCACTACGTTTGGCCGATTTTATCGGATTGGATGTCTGTTTGGACATTCTGCGGGTCCTTTATGATGGATTTCAAGATCCAAAGTACCGCCCATGCCCGCTGTTGGTAAAAATGGTCGACGCAGGAACCCTTGGTGACAAAACTGGCCAAGGATTTTATAGCTATACCTAATCGACCTCTGAGCGACCTCTGGGGCTTAAAATCGTGTATTGCTTAAGGTCGGTTGTGCTACGAAATTCGGTTCCTGTGATGCTGTCAGTTGGCGTAAGAATTGTGACGGCCTGCGTAGACGAAATGAGGTTGGAATCGGCATTCCAGTAGAGCGTTTGGGCGTACAGGGTGCGAAGATTACTCGAATCGCCAGACTCACCTGAGGTTACAATGACCGAGTCATAAAGCGTAAGTCTTAGCTCTTCAGGAACATAGCGCGCACGTCGTGCAGTTGCTGTGGCAGTGACCGTGCCAGCTGAATCAAACGCCTCGATAAACACCCCCCCCTCCAAATCGGTGTAATCCTCCTTGCGCTCCCCTCTGTCTGTCCACATAATGGCTTGGGCGCTTTTCAGGCGCATTTGGCGAGTGTCCCCGACGAGT
>DDIC01000085.1:13869-14341 GCA_002338335.1 Bacteroidetes bacterium UBA1860 | reverse complement strand
GATCGGGGTGTCATCTCCAAGGCGTGCTACGAGTGAGCGACCGTAAACGGACAGAGGTTCGTAAGGATTATCATAGATTTCTGAGCCTTCGATGTAAGGAATCACATCATCCAGGAGTTGTGGCAAAAGCCTGAGTAGCTTGGTTTTGGCTTGCCCTCGTAGTCCAAGCAATAAAATATCATGCTTGGCAAGAATCGCTTGCATGACCTGTGGAATCACCGAGGATTCATACCCTACGATTCCTTCAAAAGGTTGTCGCCCCTCGGCAATGGCTTTCATAAGGTTATCTCTCATCTCCTCCTTCACCGAGCGAGACACCCAACCTGACGCTTTTAATTCCCCGAGTGTTTTTGGGTACGTAGCGTGATGACCATTTGTGGACGAAGTTTTGGAACTAGAAGCGATCGAATCGGTCGCTTTAGACGATGTAATTGGTGCTTTTTTAGTGGCGGATTTGGCTGCCATAACCCAC
>DDIC01000085.1:5491-13563 GCA_002338335.1 Bacteroidetes bacterium UBA1860 | reverse complement strand
CCTGCCATAACCTTGTCTTTGGCTTTGGAAGTTAGGCTGGCGTTTCGGTAACGTGCCTCTCCTTACCCCTTATCAACAAGTTGAGCTTTGACTTTCGTTTCGTCCCATTCCGATGCAGGATCTGAATCACTGGTGATAGCCCCTCCTACGTGATAACGAGCCTCCTGAGTCATTAAATCGATGATAACCGTCCGAATCACGACATTAAAATCGACATCCCCATTGGGCTTGCAGTACCCAATTGCTCCGGAGTAGATTCCCCTAGGCTCATTCTCAAGTTTATCAATCAAATGCATGGCTGCTCTTTTGGGTGCTCCTGTCATGGAACCCATCGGAAAACAAGATTCAAAGGCCTCTATCCACCCAACGCCGTGAGGCAACCTTCCTTGTATCGTCGAAATAAGCTGATGAACCGTACCAAAACTCCTTTTTTTGAAAAGTTCCGGCACAACCACCGATCCTGGTTCGCACACGGAATGGAAATCGTGACGCACCAAATCAACAATCATCAAATTCTCAGCCCGATTTTTTTCCGAATCTAGCTCCTTCAGGGCCTCCTTGAGCTGTGCGTCACTCATAGAATCATCACGCCGTAACGTCCCTTTGATCGGCTCAGAAGATAACGTGCGCCCCTCAAGCTTCAGAAATCGCTCGGGCGAGGCTGAAATAACCATTCGATCGAGGCTTGATGCTTGACCTGGCGTTTGCACAGCATGAACGAGCGCACTAAATGGAACTTTGGCTTCACGTAGCAATGTCTCCCCCCATTCGATGGGATGCCGTTGCAAGGTTGTTCGCATGGGATACGTGAAGTTTACCTCATACGTGTCGCCTTCAAAAATAGCCCTTTTAATATCTTTAATACACTTTATATATTCTTTGTATTCTATTGATGACCAGTCTATTATCTTGTTTATTGATTTGGTTTTTTGGGTCGAATCTACCTCCGCTGATAATTCGTCAATGACCTCCTGAGCCCGACCCTCTTCATCAAGTTCAACCTCGATCGTGCTTGAGTTGAGATCAAATTTGAGTACAGTTGTTGGGACTATCCACCACACTTGCGGGTCGCCTTGCGTAGGCACATCCAGTCCAAATTTGTGATGATGACTCTCATAGCCAACCATTCCCATTCCCCAGGAACTAGCGACATCTAATAGTGAAGAAAGCCCGTCTCCTGACTTTGAAGACTCTATAATGATCAATTCTTTAGGAAATAGCCCTAAATAACTCGAGCCATGAGTTTGAGGACTTTGATCCCCTTCCACCCAGCTATCCAATAGCACAAAGGGCTCATGCCTATCAACAGCACGTGTTAAGTAATTCGCTAAGCCAGGCCAAACAGAGAATGTATTCATAGATTGTTGTAGTGGAACCGTTTCAAGGTAAAGTAAAATCAACGTACTTTGAATGCATGTATCAGACCCTATTACGTCCCCTCCTATTTTCATTATCGAGTGACCAGGCTCACG
Organism: Bacteroidetes bacterium UBA1860; assembly: GCA_002338335.1. GTDB lineage: Bacteria > Bacteroidota > Rhodothermia > Balneolales > Balneolaceae > UBA8296. The sequence continues at coordinate 12,091 of DDIC01000085.1, read as the reverse complement.
AGCTCACCATCAAGGGCGCTGCATGGTCTGTTCGCCATCCTTGGACTCAACATTTTCTTCCGGCTGTTGGAGTTAAGCGCACATTTAACGCGTCAACTTATCTTTCGACAACACTTTGGGGATTGACCTTTGCCCACCCAGTTGGACTCGCAGCAGGATTTGACAAAGAGGGTCAGCTCGTCCCTTTAATGGAACGCTTGGGTTTTAGCCATCTCGACATTGGCAGTATGACGGCAAGACCATCCAAGGGAAACCCAACCCCACGAAGCTTTCGACTCAAAGCCGATGCCTCTTTGATTAACCGGATGGGATTAAATAATAGCGGAACACCTTCCGTATTGCACCATTTAAGTGCCTTTTCCCCATCGATTCCACTATCTGTAAATATTGCCAAGACTCATGATCCCACCATTCTTGGTGAGGACGGCATTCTAGATTATGCAGCAAGCCTCTCGCACACACTTCGCTGGGGAGGCGCTGACCTCATTACACTGAATGTCTCTTGTCCAAATACAGCCGAGGGAAAAACCTTTGAAAATCCTGACTCTCTCTCAGCTCTGGTTCAAGGATTGAATAAGATAATTGAACACACCTCCTCTGACTCTATATCGACACCTCCCATACTCTTAAAATTATCCTGCGATTTAGAGAAAGAGATGCTGTCGGAGATTGTAGATCTTGCCCATTCTACACCTTGGATTCAGGGGTTTGTGATGAGCAACACATCCACTAGACGTGATGGTCTTCAAGAGCCCTCCAGTCGGGTCACTGCCATGGGTAAAGGGGGGCTTAGTGGTCGAGCCATCTCCGCCTGGAGCACGCAACGCATTGAGTGGTTAGCCTCCATGACCTCCTACCCCATTATAGGGATTGGTGGGGTTTCTAGTGCTCAAGATGTTTTGGAGAAGATGGCGGCTGGGGCTGCATTGGTGCAACTATATACCGGCTTGGTGTATGAAGGGCCAGCCATCGTGCAGCAAATCGTCAAGGATTTAGAGCACATAATGCGCCAAAAAGGGGTCGATCGCCTTTCGCCAAAGACAGCTGGGCAATTACTCTAACGAATCAGCGACTACGGAATCTGGGACTACGGAATCGGCGCGTACGGAATCAGCGACTGGTACTTCCACCTCTTTTTCTGGAAGATTAAACGTACCGTAGTGCTTTTGAATCATAGAATCAGCCACAGTGAGATACTCTAGTACGGATTGCCATCGATTTCGTCGATCTGTGTCCAATTGCGCTTTGGATTCAGGACTGGTGTAGGTATCCACATAGGCTTGAATAGCACCTCGTACATCTACCCAGGCCGAATCCACAAACTGTTGAGTCGCAAATCCAGCCGAATCGACTTGTTTTGCTGAATCAATCAAGACGCGCAATGATTGCTCATCGCGTTGCTGCTGTGCCCAGGCAAGTGAGTCACGCACCATCTGACTATCCACCGGTGCCGCAACGGTCAATCCATCTCCAAATTCACTCACTAACCGACGTACAATCGCATCCACAGCCCCTATCTCGATAGCCTGCTCCGCGAGCTCGGCAGCCTGATCTCGATCTCCCTCGGCTTGATAAATCTCTGTGAGCACATAGAGGGCTCGACTCCGTATATCAGGGTCCGTTGCATCACGCACTACATCTACATAATGCTCTTTTGCTCGTTGTGGCTCTTGCAAAGATAGATAATACAGCGTAGCCAGCTCATAATTCCACATCGCCATGGATGCGGTCATTTGTTCACGAATGGCAGAATCAAGCGGGATTTCTTGTAGATCAATTCCGAGTTGATTATCAGGTGGCACGTACGTCTCTAGGTCAATATCCTCAAGTGGATCCACTTCAGACTCGCCTTCTCCCGAAACCACACCTGTGACAGCACCACCCTCTTCCTGGCCACTCATAACAGGATCTGGTGTGGCATTTAATGCTTGGGCAATGGCTGCAGAACGCCACCCATCCGATAAGGGTCTTCCACGCCATAATGCCTGAAATTGTACCTGTACGTCAGCAACCCTTTCAGGATTTAGATGAGACAAAAAACCATACTCACTGTCTGTTGTTCCATCTTGATCACCCCTAGAGGCGTCAATAATAACGAGTGATTCCCCTGCTTCCTGCTTTTGTTTTTGCTCCTCCCTCCAAGCAATGGCTCTGGTTTCACGAAGCTGGGTAATTTTTTCCTGGAGAGACGCTGAATCCAAGTCGGCCAAAGTTAGCAAACTATCTGCATGGGACAATTGCGTTGAGAGTGACAAAAACTCACCATAGATCTGGGCCGTTTCTTGAGGTTGGTAGCTTGGTGGGACGCGAAGACGATTAATGGGCACCTGACTGGCTGAATCATAATACGCTGCTGCCATCGTGTAGTTTTTTTGTGATCGGTATAGATCTGCAATCGCGGAGTATGATTGTGCACGGAATTCGGGTGGAAGTGTACCGTTACGCAGTCGTCGAGGATCCATTCTAAGGGTCTGTTGATGCCACTGAATCGATTCCTCTATGGACTCCCCACTCGTCGAATCGACCAAGGACAACCCAATTTCAAGCCTGATTTCAGGGAATTGATCCCTGTACTTATCATCCTCAAACATCTCCGTAAGAAGTTCCAAAGAGGCTTCTCGTTCCCCCAATTTTCGCAGTGCTGCAGCCTGATTTTTACGAGCTAGATACTGCAATTCGAAGATGGTCTTGGACGCCGCTACATCACGATAGACCTCCGCAGCAAAGGCATAATCACCCTCCTGCTCTAGCATCTGTGCAAACAAAAACTGTGCCCTAGGGCGCAATCGATCATCATCAAACTGTTCGATGGTAAGGGTGAGTAAATCGACCGCTGTTGCAATATCCCCAGCAATTGTATGATGCTCTGCGAGGATGAGCGCGGTTTTGGACTCAATAGAAGGAATCCAGTTCCCTTCAAGTAGGGCCTGCTCTGTGAACTCAATCGCCTCAAGATGATTCCCCATCTCATAAAGCGTTCTAGATTGCCAGAAGACGGCCTCTTGCCCATAACGCCCCGTCCCATCAAGTGTCCGCAGTTCCTGAAACTTTTGAATGGCCGCAAAGTATTCCCCTCGATAGAAATACGCCTTGCCAATCAACAACACAGAAGGCAATACATAAGAGGAGTGCTCATGATCTCGCAGAATCGACGCTGCTTTTTGGATCGTCAGGTCAAACTCACCCTTCCCTCCTGCTCCTGGGGGATCAAACACTCGGATGAGATTTCCTGGAGCGGGAATCGTTGGCTCTGGTATGTTTTTTTCAAGCCCTAGCTCAAAAAAGTCTTGCGCATTGTAATACGTGTTGAAATATGCACGGAAATCAAAGTAAAGCTTCCCAACACGAGTAGAACACCCTTGCAACAGCACGACTGAAGCGAGAGCCATCAACCATAATCGACCAGCGGAACCGAGTCTCATAACTCTATTCAATGGTTTTGACCATCACCATATTGGTACGACCACGTTTTGATATTGGCATACCCGTTGCAAATATCACTCGTTGACCTACCTCAACGATCCCTTTTTCTTTGAGCGCTTCTTCCATACGTGTGATGCTTTGATCGGTGTCAAACAGCTCTTTCACCCTCATACATTGCACTCCCCAGGCAAGATTGAGCTGATGTCGTACGATATCTTCATCCGTAAACGCAATAATGGGCACGTTTGGTCTAAATTTCGAAATCCTGCGAGCTGTGGAGCCTGAGTGCGTGATTGTTGCAATCGCGACTGCACCCACGTTTTCTGCCATAGAAACGCAAGAGTAGGCTACAGACTCAATGACTTGCTTCTCTTCCCAATCGGGTTTTTTAAATCCAAGACTATTATAGAGCGCAGGATAATTTTCCTCGACATTTCGCGCGATTCGATCCATTACAGCCACCGACTCAAAAGGGTACTCACCTGCTGCCGTTTCACCAGAAAGCATCACTGCATCGGTCCCATCCATAATCGCGTTTGCGACGTCAGAGCTCTCAGCACGGGTCGGCCGAGGATTAGAAATCATAGAATCAAGCATTTGAGTCGCTGTAATGACAGGCTTTCCAGCAGCTCGACAGCGATCAATAATTAGCTTTTGAATAATGGGCACCTGCTCGCTGGGAATCTCAATCCCTAAATCTCCTCGGGCAACCATAATTCCATCAGATTCCTCAATAATATCATCAATCACAGGGATCGCTTCGGGTTTCTCAATCTTTGCAATGACTCCTGCTTGAGACCCCTCTGCACGCACTCTTGAGACAATCTCCTGGATTTCGCGAGGGCTTCTCACAAAAGAGAGTGCAACAAAGTCTACCCCTAGAGAAAGACCAAATTTTAGGTCCTCGAAGTCTTTCTCGGTAATGGGAGATGTTTGGATCGCTACATTGGGCAAATTCACCCCCTTGCGTGACTTTAAGAGACCTCCTACAACCACCTCCGTCGTCAATTCGCCTTTGCCTTTGTCTTTGGCCGTCACGCGCAATTCTAATAATCCATCATCAATCAGTATGGTATCACCAACAGACGCATCCCGAGGTAATTCTGGAAAATCGATCGGGATGATTGTGGATGTGCCTTCAATATCTGACGAGGTAATGATTAGCTCTTGTCCTGCTTCAACCTTCTGAGCACCCTCTTTCATCTGCCCCACACGGATTTTAGGCCCTTGTAGATCCATCAATATGGAAATGGCCTTCCCTTTTTTCGCGGCAATCGACCGAACCCAATCCACCGTCTCTTTATGGTCTTGATGACTACCATGAGAGAAATTCAGGCGAGCCACATTCATTCCAACATCGATCAAGCGCTCTATACTCTCTTCATTACGGGTCGCAGGGCCAATCGTGCAAACAATTTTTGTGTGTCGGATCATAATTCGTCTTTTTTGTGTTTGTTTAAAATACAACTATCTGTTCCTCTTTCATGAGTCCTTATTGGGGTTCATGTCGTTTTTTTGCACTTTTCGATTATGATTAAGCAATCCACCATGCATTCGCCCCTCCTGTTTGTGCTACTGATGGCACTCATTGCACTAAGTAGTGCCTGCACACGGAGCGTTAACCCAGATATAGAGCGCGGTTCGTCGTATGTTTTTCAGCCTGGATTCCCAGAAATATTAGCTTCTGCGATAGGATTTTTGGATGAGGAGGATCAAGGCTTCATCCGTGTGTCAGCTGAGATTGTCAAGCCCAGTTTGATTTACCGATCGCTAAATGACACCTCCAAAGCACGCCTACTAATGGAAGTGCGGATTGTTGGCGTGACCGATCCATCGTTTAGTCGCACGGTGCAAGAAACGATTGAAGTTCTTTACAACCCGCTGCAGCAACAAGCCGACGAAGTGGATACCTATGAAAGGACGCTTGATATGGATCCCGGTCGTTATACCGTGACGATCTCGATTACCGATCTAAATTCCAACAAAGTATCCTCTAGCTCGGAGACAACCTTTATACCCAATCCTGAGGCGCCTGAGAATAACTTAGCGACCATTCGCATGGAAGGGCTCCAAGTCGATCAAGATGGAGATCAGCCCACGTTTTTGCCAATCAACAGTTATGATGTCCCTTCCAAAGTCGATTCCTTACTGTTTCTCACACAGTTGACAAACCAATCGAGTGAGTCTCCTCTATGGATCCAAACAAGACTCTTGAGATTTCGCTCAGATGCTAGCCCTGCTCGCCCCATGCAGTTCAATAACTATGGTAATTCATCCCTTCCCTACAAAGGGATTGAGTACGATGAGTACGAAATTGTTCGCCAAACCGACCGAGTCCTCCAACAAGAAGGAAGTGTGCTCCTCGAAATTCCAGTGGACCCCCTTTCCAGAGGAAATTATCGATTTGAAGTGCTAATCTATGAAGGAGAACAAGAACCCACCGAAGACGAAGAAAGTCTCCTATACAAGGCACGAGAGTTTGCCATCAAAAGTGAGAACTACCCCTTTTTGCGAACCCCTAGAGAACTTGCAGAACCCCTTGTTTATCTTTTGAAGGAAGATGAATATGAAACGATGATGGCGATTGAGGATGACACGCAACTCAAGGAAGCGGTCGATCGATTTTGGCTCTCTAACGTGCAGAGTCTCAGCGATGCAGGTTTGACTCTAGAGAAGTATTATCAACGCGTAGAAGAGGCAAATAAACAGTTCTCAAACTTCAAGGAAGGATGGAAGACAGATGCAGGTATGATGTATGTTCTTTTTGGCCAACCTTGGTATGTTGAGCGTCAGGTAAATGTAATGAGATGGTCTTATTCGTATGATCGAAGCGATCCAGAGACGAATTTCATCTTTGAGCAGCCCAAAGTGAAAAACGAGTTTTTCCCTTTCAATAACTACCTATTGCTGCGTAGTCAAGGCTATTATAGCGTCTATTATCGACAACTTCAGCTATGGCTTAGCGGCGGGATTCTTCAGCGGGATTTATAGAAATCCATCGCAAGCGCCTCTGAGTAATAATTTATTCTATAAGGTTCGTAGCACTTGAGTTACTTTATCAATGTAACGTGTTGAGTCGCCACAAAACGTCCTGCTTGCATTCTGACCATATAGAGGCCACTTGACAAAGAAGTTGCATCAAGAGTAATAGCATGTGTTCCTGCCGCAAACGGCTCA
>DDIC01000085.1:0-5192 GCA_002338335.1 Bacteroidetes bacterium UBA1860 | reverse complement strand
TCCTGCCGCAAACGGCTCGTTCGTCAAAGTTTGCACTCTTCGTCCCAAAATATCAAATACCTCCAAGGATACAACACTTGCTTCAGGGATTTCAAAAGATAGTGTGGTTTGAGGGTTAAACGGATTCGGATATGCAGGGCTTAACCTAAACTCACTTGGTCTTAATGGATCTTCCTCATTGGAAACCGCAGTACTCACAGATAATGTAACTGGGATCTCAACAATTGAGGATTGGGAATTGTTGATTAATTGAAGCTTTGTTTGATATACGCCTGCGCTCACTCCTATGGTATTGAAGGATAGATTTAGGGTTCCCTGTTGACCTGGATCAACAGCACCTGCCACGTCATCAATATCGAGCCATTCAAATAAATTGGGCCGGCGCACCTGGATATTATCAATATCGACAAGGCCTAATGGATGCAACCCGCCATTCATGGTGACATAAAAGACATCTATGACACCAGCATCTAAATAATGTGATTCATTTACAAGAATATCGTCAAGGTAATATTCAATTCTTGCGGTTGTGGCATTGAGCTTAATGCGTACCGTTCTATAGGAATCGTTGTCAGAGGTGTTGGGCTCAAAGTATTCCCCGGTTTTCATGATAACTGTTGACCCACCTTGCTCAGAGCGATGATATGTCTGGAATTCTAGGTTATTGTTGATAGCGACACCCGCTGCACGCGTGGAATTCACTGCATCATAAAACTGAAGATCGACACGATTGAATCCATCGGTATCTCTATCGTTTGTGATAGATATATCAAAAGAGACTTCAAAAGTTCCTTCCAATTGAGGTCCAAAAAATGGACTTTGAACGTAGTATGACGATTCCTCAGAGGCTCTTACCTGAAAATGTTTTTCACCAGAGGATGGATTATTTGTCTTTATTGCAAACAAATTATCTATCGATTGCGTCCTCCATCCTTGTCTAGCTCGATAGCCACCAATAAGTCGGCTTTTAAAGCCCTCAAAATCCTCTGAAAAAATAATTCGGTCATCGGACTGCTCTACCCCTTCGTATGAACTTAAAGATAGGTTCGGGCTGTACGAGGGAATATCAGACGATTCAACGGGCATGGGTGGTTCAATAGATTTTGTGGCAACTCTCCACATAAGATTGGACGAACCCGTATTGGAGATAGTCAAAGGGACATCAAATCGGTCTTCTCGATTCATGGAAATAGTTATTGCTTCTTGATCCACTGCAATCTCGGGAGCATCCACCATCGTGGGACGATAGTCAGAGATTGTGAGCTTAATTTCTTTATTACTTCTGGTGGCATCTGTTGGTCCATAGATTGCTTCCAATGTTCCCGCAGCCACTCCTTGCCAAGTCACGTCAGGGGATGAAAATACCGCTGCATCCTGGGTGAAAACTGTATCACCACTAAGGGTTTGTTTAAATTCACCATACCCCATAACAGTCACAAACGCTTCATTTTCAGTAACCCATTGGTACCCCACTGAGTAATGAAACAGCCCGCCGAACAGTCCGGCTGTATTCGAAGCCTGTGATCTTGAATGGCCAAGCCCCATATTATGACCAAGTTCATGGGCAAGAGTATATCCAGTAAGGAGCTGCTGAATTCGATTTAAAGAAAATGCAATTTCAGGAAACCCCGTTACAGAACCAGTAAGCCAAGCAATACCCCCCACATCACTTAGATCAAAGATTCCTGCAACCATATCAGCCCCAACGTCATCGCGAATCTCATGAACATCATTCATGTATCCACCTGCATTCCAATTGGAGGGGTTAAAAGTGGGGGATGATGTAAATCGACGCAATCTTTCTCCAGAACCTATCCCATCTGAAGTCTCATCATAATCGACCTTATAATTAAACACAGGGCGTAGTTCTATAGCGATGCCACTATTGTCAAACGCACTTTGAGTCAGAATCGTCATTTGTGCCAAATAGGCTTCAATCGTATTAACTGATTCGCAAACAGAGTAGCCATTAAATTGGCAGAATTCAGCAAATTCTTGCGCTGCATCAGTGTATACATATAGTATGTCAATGGTAGTTTTATCTTCAAGACTACTGATTGCACTAATAGCATCTATAGTGTGGCTTGATGAATTATTAACAGTTTTAAATGAATTTGATTCCGTATCGAAATCTGATGTCATTACTTCTGATTTTGTAACAATTGTTTCACTATGAAACTCTCTAAGATTATGATCGTCAATAGCACATCCTAAAATATCAAGAGCCTCTACATTAAGCGTCGTCAGATAATGCTCATGAATCGATTCGTTGTAACGTATGTGACTTGTTACATCTCTACGATGATCATGGATTTTTGCTGTAAAACGGTTCCCCTGGACCGTGGCAATAAATAAACTCCCTGTATGGAGTTCCTTCGCGATTACTGAGAAAACCCCTGTATAATATTCAGCTCTCTTCATAATCGTAAACTCACGTCGTTCGCCATCTAAGTCAAAGCTAATCAACTCAGACGCAAAGGGCTGTACTGATTTAAACAAACCATCGTAAAACCGAATGTAGGTACGATCTATTTCATCGACTTGGAGCTCAGTTTGTGTGATCTTTTGAGACTCTAGGGCTATAAAAAGGGGGCTGTTTTGTCCAATCAATGACACTGGCAATGACACGATGTTCAAAACTAAAAACCAAAGAAATAGCAGCAATTGTTCCTTCATAGGGGTAGGAATTAAGAAATACTAAAAATGTAAAAAAAAAAGCCCACTTTTGCAGAAGCGGGCTTTTAAACATTTAAACTACAACGTTATGGACGGATGTAGATTGTCGCCAGTTTTAGGTTTTCTGAGGCTTCAACACCAGAGCCTCCTTGAAGCTCGAGTACAAGCTTCACTTCTTGCCCCGCGGTTAAATCACCAGGCGCCACACCTACATTGATATCAGCTGTTGACGAATTAGCACTTATGGTTACGCTTGAACCAGAAAGTGTATAGTGGGTTCCAGAAGTTGCAGTTGTAGAAGAATGAACACCATAAGAGATAGACAAATCAGACGTTTTCTGTTCACCTATCAACTGTACCTCAACCGTTGTTCCGCTAGTGGTTGATGCAGAGATGGTTTGCTGAAGTGGGAAGAACCCTACTAAATCTGGTCCATCATACACTTTTTTATTGTCGCCCTCGTCAAACAAACTATCACAAGACGTGAAAAGTAAGACAAATGCTACAAGATAGAGAGATAAGTTTTTCATGATTAATGTCCTTTAGATTAATTAGCTACTTCGTAGCCTGGGTTCTCAACAAGAAGTGGGTTTACATTTTGAAGACCGATTCCAAATGGAGCTAAGATTCGATAGGAATCTTTTCTCATTTTGATGCCACCAAGAGAATTTGGGATATCACGTTCAAGACGCTTAAGGTCAAAAAAGCGATGTCCCTCAATTGCTAGCTCACGAGCTCTTTCGTCAAGTATGAAGTCTTCAAAGGCTGTCATATTTGCTGTTGCTTCAGCAGGTACTGCTCCAACTCCACGTGCCGCACGCAGTTCATTTAGGTACGGGACTCCAGCAGCTGGATTATTAGATGCCTTTGCAGATGCTTCTGCCAAAATCAAGTACATTTCCGCTACACGCATGTAGACTAGGTCTTGAGATAGGTTACCTTTCCAACCATTAAACTTGGTGATGGAAACAGCTAAATCGTTTACCAATTCGCACCCATTGGCTGTAGCACCAACAGTTTGCTCACTGATGCAGTCGCCATGCCATCCAGCAACTCGCCAGTCTCCAGCTTCATATTTGTTGATCAATTCATTGGTCGGAACTTGTGCTACCCATTGATCGGATGTGTATGAAACAGGGCCACTGTTTGTATTTGAACCAGCAATGGGTTCAGTATCTTTATTAACCACCATTTCAAAGAGTGCTTCTGGATTTGGTCCACGGAACATTGTAGCCACACCTTCCTCAGTTGTGACTAGAGTTCGGCCGCTTTTTGAAATTGCAGCTTCAGCAGCACTTATCGCTTGAGAATACTCACCCGCATAGAGGTGAACCCTAGCGGCAATACCTTCAACGAATGCTTCGGTTACGTAGCCATTATCGCTGTTTACTCCAGAAAGAAGAGATTTGGCTTGTGCGAGATCACTTTTTATAGCAGCATAGACTTCAGCGATGGTGTTACGAGGTAATGGGGTAGCCTGTGCAAGATCAAGTGTAGCTTCTTCTCTCAAGATTATACTAAGATTCCAAGAAGATGCTGCAGCTGTTCCAGGCTCATAACCGTAGGTAGTTGCCATACGGTGATTCGCAAAAGCTCTCGCAGCATACGCTTCACCACGATAACGATCCATTGTGGCTTGATCTATAACACCATCAGCAATACCATTAATAAGGAGATTTGCTTCTTGTATTACTTCGTATCCACTAAATGAACCGATGTGAACTGTTCCACTCGTTCCAAAAGCTTCATTCAAACCCTGGAATCGTGAGGAACCAGGGCGATTGGATGTAAGGTCTGCGAGAGCTGCAGGACCTATAAAGTACTCTGTTGTAAAATCGAAACTCCCTCTTTTTTTCGAATACATCGATGTGCGGATGGCTTCTACTGCATCGGCTGATGTCAAGGCTGTTTCAAAAGAGACTGACGTTGAAGGTTCCACATCCTCAAGTACTTCCGTACATGAAGCAAGGAATCCAACTGATAGAAATGCTATGAATAGTTTTTTCATGTGACGCTCACTGTGTTTAGTTAATACGTTCATACTTAAAATTGTATGCGAATACCACCGTAAAATGACTTCTCGGTTGGGTATGACGCGTAGATTTGGTTGCCAAAAATATCAGTAGTACTTCCCGCTACTTCAGGGTCGAACCATGGCCACGCCGTCCATGTGAATAAGTTCACTCCTGCAGCATAGACAGACATACCACGTACACCAATTACATCAGTAATTGACGTTGGGATATCGTACGTCACATTAAGATTTTTCAATCGGATGTAACTTGTGTTGTATATACCTTGCGTACTTTCTGTTACCCTGTAGTTCTCGGTTTCTTGGAAAACTGCCCCACCAGTCATGGCTCGTGGATAGTACGTCATGTCGCCTGGTGACTTCCAACGATCCAATACTTCAGTATTCAAGTTCATTAAGAAGTCAGGTGTTCTGGTGAAATAGAAATCTGTACCCGCATGAGCCCATTGACCGAAAGAAAATTGGAAAAATGCATCAACACTTA
>DDIC01000019.1:4993-9554 GCA_002338335.1 Bacteroidetes bacterium UBA1860 | reverse complement strand
AGGTGTAAAAGTGACTGGCGCGGGATTCCCATTTTATGTTGGACCCATTGCTCGACTTCAAAGAGCCTTAATCCAATATTTCTTAGACACAGCGTCTGATGCTGGATTTACTGAGATACAGCCCCCCTTTGTAGTGAATGAAGATTCAGCACGAGGGACAGGTCAGATTCCCGATAAGGAAGACATGATGTATGTGATTCCTAGAGACGAATTCTTTGCGATCCCAACGGCAGAAGTCCCGGTGACCAATTTTCATCGTGATGAAGTGTTGTCTACATCAGACTTACCCATAAAGTACAGTGCCTATACCCCTTGCTGGCGACGTGAAGCCGGCTCGTATGGCAAAGAAGTACGTGGGCTCAACAGGCTCCATCAATTTGACAAAGTAGAGCTAGTCTATATGGTGCCTGCATCCGCATCGTACGAGGCGCTCGAGGAACTACGCTCCTATGTTGAGTCTCTGATTGAAGCCCTGTGTCTTTCCTATCGCACCTTGCTCATGTGCACAGCAGATATGGGGTTCACACAGTCCAAAAAGTACGATATGGAGGTTTGGAGCCCGGGTCAGCAACGATGGTTGGAGGTCAGCTCCTGCTCAAATTTCGAAGATTTTCAGGCGCGAAGAATGATGATACGTGCCAAAGATGAGCAAGGGTCCATCGAGCTTGTCCATACGCTTAATGGCTCCGGTCTTGCTCTTCCAAGGATTGTTGCCGCGATCATTGAGCAATATCAGCAACCGAATGGTGAGATCCTTGTTCCCGAAGTACTGCAGCCTTATATGAGGACAGATTCCTTAGGTGTTGCCTGAGACTGAGCGGTAGACTGCTTCCGTACAGTGGATTCCGAGTTTGTTGAAACATCATCAACAGCCTCAAATGAGCGAAGCCGTGCGAGTATTTCAGCAGGATCCTCCATCGTGATAATGGATGTTCTAAGCTGCTTACCTCCCCGAATCCCTTTGAGGTATGCCCCGTAATGTTTTTTCATGATAATCACACCAAAGCGTTCCCCATGGTGTTCCACAGATCGTTCTAGCTGAGTCGCACATGCCTCTACTCTCCGAGCCGCAGTCACTGGTGGGGAATGTTGACCTCTATCTAATAACGCACGTGTCTGCTCAAAAATGAATGGATTACCGATAGCCCCGCGCCCAATCATCACACCATCCACTCCGGTTTCATCAAACATTTTTTTGGCCATCTCCGGTGTGGTTACATCCCCATTACCAATAAGAGGGATTCTGAAGCCAGGTGTCTCTTTAATTTTGGCCAACCACTCCCACCGGGCAGCTCCTTTATATTTTTGATTCCTTGTTCGCGCATGAACTGTCAACGCTTTCACGCCAACCTCTTGAAGCATTAAAGCCACTTCTTGAATTTTGATGGAATCTTCATCCCATCCCAATCGAGTTTTCACCGTTACAGGCGTGTCTGGAGAAACCGATGCCGCAGCGTCTACCACCGTCTTGGCCATGCGCTGCATCATATCCAAATCTCTCAAACAGGCCGCGCCCGCCCCTTTATCGACAATTTTATAGACGGGGCATCCAAAATTGATATCAAGGATATCTGGCTTCCACCGCAGGGCAATCTCCGTTGCTGCCTCCATTGCCTCCTCGCGTCCTCCAAATAACTGTATCCCAAAAGGACGCTCCATTTCTTCGAAATCAAGTTTATGAAGCGCACGATCCACTTCTCGAATAATGGCTTCGCTACTCACAAACTCTGTGTAGACAACCGATGCACCCGCCTCCCGACACATTTGTCTAAAGGGAGAATCGGTTACATCTTCCATAGGCGCTAAAAATAGCGGACGTGTGCCTAAATCTAGAGGTCCAAGTTTCATAGAAGGTTATGTAGAGGTTTAGATGAACAAAACTACGGCTTTTACTCACGATGTGCCATTTCACCCTTGAGGTCGTATATTAATGAGTTATCGGGAAGCATCCTTTTCATGAACATCTAACCCTTGCTCTTTTAGATTATGTCATTAAGCCAAGCAGACCTCGAAAAATATCTCGGCGACGATGCTGAGTTTCTTCTAAAACATACATCCAAGACGATCTCAAAGGATCATCTGCACCTTCCGTCGCCTGACTATGTAGATCAAATCTGGGCAAAGTCAGATCGAACCCCACGAGTCCTTGGCAACCTGCAGCGCCTGTTTGATCACGGTCGTTTAGGTGGCACGGGTTATCTCTCCATTTTACCTGTTGATCAAGGAATTGAGCACTCTGCCGGAGCATCCTTTGCAAAAAACCCACTCTATTTTGATCCGGAAAACATTGTGAAGCTTGCAATAGAAGGAGAGTGCAATGCAGTGGCGTCTACGTTTGGAGTATTACGAAGTGTAGCACGTAGTTATGCTCACAAGATTCCGTTTATTGTAAAGATTAACCATAATGAGCTTCTGACCTATCCAAATACGTTTGATCAAATTATGTTTGGAACCATCGATCAAGCCTATAACATGGGGGCAGCGGCCATTGGAGCAACCATTTACTTTGGCTCTGAAGAATCGAACCGACAAATTGTGGAGGTGGCGGAGGCATTTGCCTATGCGCATGAGCTGGGAATGGCGACGATTTTGTGGTGCTACACCCGAAATAATGCGTTTAAAGTCGATGGTGTCGACTACCACACATCAGCAGATCTCACGGGTCAAGCGAACCATTTAGGGGTTACGCTAGGTGCAGATATTGTCAAACAGAAACAACCAACAAATAATGGTGGCTACCAAGCATTAAATACAGGCAACTCATCCTATGGAAAATTGGACGAACGCATCTATTCAGAACTCACATCTGATCATCCAATTGATCTGACTCGTTATCAGGTGGTGAATAGTTTTATGGGTCGTGCGGGATTGATCAATTCCGGGGGTGCGTCTGGAAGTGATGATTTTGCCGATGCTGTCAAAACAGCGGTTATCAACAAGAGAGCTGGTGGCATGGGACTCATTAGTGGTCGCAAAGCATTCCAGCGGCCGATGGATGAAGGAGCAAAGCTTCTACGCACCATCCAGGACGTTTACCTAACCCATGACATTACCATCGCATAATCAGGCACCCTCGTCAGCATCTCAAGCAACGACGAGACCTCATATTTCATGGCAGTACATCGTAGCATCGCTTGCATTAAGCGTAGTGGCGATGTTCATTGTTATCGCCATGACCTACACACCTGGAACACTGGAGCATCTCAAACCGAAGCGTTTTCCGGGGTTATTTCTTGCTCTAGGTGTATCTGCTTTGAGGATTTATTTAGGCGCTGCCAGATTAAAGCTATTTTCTGATGGGCAGCTTACCTGGCCAGGAGCATTTCGACTGATTCTATCGTGGGATTTTGCCTCTGCGGTGACACCCTCTACTATTGGTGGAGCCCCCGTCGCAACCTATGCCATGACACGAGAAGGGGTGAGTTTAGGTAAGTCCACCATTGTGATGATGTTTGGCGTGTTGTTGGATCACCTTTGGTATTCACTGGCTGTGCCACTTTTACTCATCACGGGTCTCTATTTTGAGGTAATTCCAGAGCAGGCAGGCGTAGTGGGTGGGGTTACGATGATGTTGATATACATTGCCTTGATTGGCTATGGTGGACTCCTAACGTATGGGTTGCTTGTAAACCCATCGTCCTTAAAATCGATGGTTAAGCAGATATTTCGTCTACCCTTACTACGTCGAGTCAAAGAGAAAGCTTTGGTAGAGGCCGAGAATCTTGAAGCACACTCCAATCAGATCCGTTCCAAACCACCGATTTATTTCGCTAAAGCCTTTGGGCTGACTCTCGGCATGTGGCTTTGCCGTATTGCATTGCCCGTGATTGTGATCTTAAGCCTTTTGCCCGCTAATGAGGTCATGCTCGTGTTGCGGAGTTTGGCAATGCATCTATCTTTTGTAGCAGTGCCTACCCCTGGAGGATCAGGAGGTGTAGAAGGTCTATTCGTTCTGTTTTTAGGCCCACTGATTGATCGCGCAGCGTTTATCGGCCTGGCTGTGTTTCTCTGGAGAATGATCAGCTACTACATCAGCATAGGCATGGGAATGTTTGCCTTTAGCTGGTATGCCCGTGCGCGTAAAGTGTAGTGTTGGCACTCTGGCCGCTAAGAACTCTGCCCACGAAAAAAAAGACGAAAGGCCAATTAAATAGCCTATCCTAGGGACTCCTTAGTAGTTGTCTCGAGTACGACGACGTTGCTCACGCACACTCTTCTTAAGAGCTTCGCGACGAGCTTCGGAAGGCTTAGTGAATTCTTGACGATCACGATACTCGTTAAGAACTCTAGAACGCGTCATCATTTTCTTGAAACGATTGATTGCGCGTTCGATATTTTCGCCGTCTTTGATATTGACTCCATTCATGGAAACAATGTCTAAGGGTTAAATTGCTAGTGACTGCTATCGATGAAACCTACTATTCCAGTGAGAATTACCTATTGAGAAGATGTTGAACAAGGATTTCACAACAATGTCTTTCACGAAATGAAATGACCAATTTCATTGACAGCACGACAAAATAGGGGAATTTTCTACGAAAATCTAGCACTTTTTAGAGGG
>DDIC01000019.1:0-4663 GCA_002338335.1 Bacteroidetes bacterium UBA1860 | reverse complement strand
TTAGAGGGGATGGACTCTTGAGATCTCTAAACCTACAGGGATTCACCCTCAATCCCGATCCCTAAGAAGGCATAATCGTATTTCACAGGGTCAAGGGGATCCAAATAGCGAAGGACCGAGGTTAATTGCTCCACAGCGAGCGCGTCATTGGCTTTTCTCTTCAGGAGACCTAGGCGTCTAGATTGCCTTCCAACATGAACATCGAGAGGGATGCGTAGTTGTGATGGGGAGATAAAGGTCCACTGTCCTAGATCCACTGGCCCACCTGAGCGCACCATCCACCGCAAATACATCCAAAGTCGTTTTGAAGCGGTTTTGGATTCCGGAGTTGAAATATGCCGACTTGTTCGTTTGGGAAAGGGCTCGGCTGCAGCTCGGAATCGTCGTTGAAACTCACTCATGAGGCAAACTGGATCTTGTTGAACCGCGTCAAAACACTCTTTCCATATGGTCTCAAGCGTTTCCCCTTGTTGAAGCAATACTTTAAGCCCCCTTAGAAAGGCCACGATATCAATCACATTAAATGTTCGATGTCGAAATGAGGCAAACCATTGCATCCATTGTTCCTCGCTTGTTTCACGGAGAGTCAGTGCAGGGTGAGGACCCAAATTCTCCATAAGCAGTAACGTTTTTTGAATCACAATCTCTCGCCGTCCCCAAGCCATCATAGCAGCTAAAAAAGCCACGATTTCTCGATCAACAGCTTCCTCATAACCCACCACAACTCCAATAGGGTCGTTTTCTATATAGCGTGGCTCCTCGAATCGAGCGGCATGATTATCTAACCAAGGCTTCAAAGCCTCAAGCTTGGGTTTGCTTAGTGCACAATAGCTCGAAATTTCCCGATAAGCTGCCCGAGATGGGGGCCAAGATGCGTTAGATTCGTGATTTCTAGAGGAGTGAGGCGTGTTGGTCATATGTCGTGAATCTACCGATCTCAAGAGAAGCTACCCATTGCAGTCACCTAATGTTGAAGAGACTCAACAATCGTTTTGTTGGCTTTGGGGAACGGGTAATCATCAAGTTCATGTGGAGGGACCCATCGCAGCTCTTGATGGACATGAGCTACAGCTTCTTGATCCTTTGTCACCAGACGACACTCGTGTACATGAAGGGTCACTTTAAAGTGTGAATAGGCATGGGGTACATCCAGCATCGACCCCATGACCTCGATATCAAGCCCTAATTCTTCAAGGATTTCCCTCTTCACCGTTTCTTGAATCGTTTCATCCACCTCTTGCTTACCTCCTGGAAATTCCCATAATCCCCCTAACATTTGATCACTCCGTCTACGGCCGATCAAGACATCCCCTTGGTCATTTTTAATGACAGCTACACCAATCGAGTAATGCGGTACTTTCTTCGCGGGAGACTTGTAGGGTATGGAGGAAGTCCTAGCTGTCGCAAAGGCTATACACTGCGCCGATAATGGGCAGTTTTCACACGTTGGCTTCGTCGGTGAACAAACTGTTGCACCCAATTCCATCATGGCTTGGTTGAAATCCCCAGGCCGATGAGGGTCGATAATGGAATCCATCCACGATTGGATCTGGCGATGAGTCGTCGCTTTACGGATATCATCCTCAACCCCTAGATAACGAGTCGCCACTCGAAGTACATTGCCATCGACCACTCCTTTGGCAATACCAAAAGCAATACTACCAATTGCAGCCGAGGTGTACCCTCCAATTCCTTTTAGGCTCAAAATCGAGGATAAATCATTTGGAAACACGCCATCAAAATGCTCCATGACCCATTTGGCAGACTGATGAAGGTGTCTTGCGCGACGATAATACCCAAGACCTTCCCAACATTTCAGCACATCGTGTTCACTGGCCTCAGCTAAGGCTTGGAGGGTAGGAAAGGCTTGCAACCAACGTTGATAATACCCTGTAACCGTGTCCACTCGGGTTTGCTGACACATGATTTCTGAGACCCAAATCGCGTAGGGATCCTTTGTTTGACGCCATGGAAGATCACGACCATGTTCTTGGTACCACGAAAGTAATGTACGAGAGGGAAATTCAGCTATCATCTTGACTCGATGACGCAGCCTCATCATCCATGGAAATCACGTTTAATTCAACATCTTGAACAGACGCGGTTCCATATTGATCTCTAGCTACAATCTGGAAACGAACAAGCCCCGTTTGTTCAGAAGAAGGCGTCCATTCAAACACACCTGTTTTACGGTCCAGTGTAGCACCTCGTGGGAGGTTTTGAGCTCTATAATCCAATAGCTCAGCATCCAATCCATCCGGATCTAGCGCAAAAAACTGGGTCGTGAAGTACTCTCCAGTAGGGACGGTCATCGAACGAGTAGGCGCAAATCTTGGCGGCGCATTAAAAGGCCTCACATTGACTGTAAACTCCTGAGTTTGCACACGCCCGTCCGTTGTGGTTGCCAACACAGTAAAGGTATGCTCACCTACATCGTTTGATGAGGGAGTCCAAAGAAAAGATCGACCTCGAATTTGGGCAGCCTCGATATTTGATAATAGCGTAAGCTGAACAGCCTGAGTGCTACCCGATGTGGTAAATGAGATGGGTAAAATCACCGATTGTGGTAATGGCACAGTGACTGAAGGGATGGAGTGTAAGCTAAACGCTCCCGAGGTGGAGTTATTTATCGCCTCTTGCTCACGTTGTTGGGTGGTGGGATCAAACGCTTGCCCGGCCTCAGACGTAATCAATTGTTCTTGTTGCTCAACCTCAAGACTAGCCGCCTGGAGACGATCGTATTGGGCAAGAAAAAGCCCTGCATAGGAGAGTCCTTCGTTGGACTGACTATTAAACTGAGCTATATAATTTCCTCCCCCCACATCACTACGAACCTGCTGAAACCCTTCCTCAAGAGATCCTGCCCATAATAGCCCAGCTTTTGTGCGTACTACCAATCGATTCCCTACAGCATGGATATCTGAGAGTTGATCTTCTACCTGAACCCAAAAAAACGTCGATCCTTCCTTAGATACACTCACGAGCCCGTCGGACCCTGAGACAAACAAGCCCATAGACTCCACCCAATGAAGGGTTTGATAAGTACCTTGTAATTCTATGCTCCGTTCGATAGAGGGTTCTTGGCCCTCACTTGGTGGATCTACAATATGAAGAAGCCTTGAGGTACTGTCCTGACCGGCACATGACATCAGAGCAAATAGATGTGCATTCCCATCTGATGCCACATCCTGAACGCGACACCCTTCTGTTTCACTACGAAATACGATTTCTGGGTTTGAGTCGACCAACTCGGGGGATTCAAGTGATAGCGTCCCCAATCCAAGACTCGGAGACGCAATCCATAAGGTTTGATGTGTTCGCGCGACCGATTCAAATGGTGCATTGAACCGAGTAGACGAATACACGCCGAGCACAGAGGTTGGCTCCAGGACCGTGAGTTGATTGCGCTGCCCCTTGACATACCCAAATCGATCATCAGCAAAAAGGGTAGACCCCCGTTTTTGCATCCCAGTCGCGGAGTAGAGCCAATCAAGCCCCGTTTCTTTTTTTCGAAATACTACCAATCCATCACTCTCTGACATTACATAGAGGTGGAAGGTTGAGCTCGCCATATCCACTATCCCAGGGATTTCTAGCGTCGTCGCACGATCTTCAACCAACCGTATGGTCTCACTTATTCCAATGCGTTCGCTCTTGTTCTCAACGCGTGGCTGCTCTGGTTCAACGGATTGTCCTTGGGCAGTTCCCCACACCATTATCAGGACCATAGAACGGATCCACAAACCTGCTTTCGGTGCTTTTTCAATCCTTCTTTTTAAGACATCCATTTGTGCTCTCTGTACCATGTTACAGTTTCCAAGACTCCCTCTTGCAGATCCATCGTCGGCTGATAATCAAACTTAGAAGATGCCTTATCATGACGACACACCCATTCAAGACTCAATTCAACCGCTTTTTCTCGATTCAGCATCGGTGACTGACCTAACGCACCACCTACTGTTTCCAGTATAGTGCCCAAGCCTCGCAAAACAAAGGGTGCAATGGGTACTACAAAGGTTGAGTGACCTATCGCGCGTTGTGTCGCATCAATCAACTCAGCCCATTTCACAGGCTTGGGGCCACTTAGCAAAAAGAAGTCTATCTCCCCAGCCTCCAAATCTTTTTTACGCATCTTCGCAGCCTGAGCAATCCCCGCAACCAAATCTCGAACATGGACGATAGAAAACAGGCCTTCCTTTGATTGACCCAGTAGAGGTGAGACCCTTAACGTACCCGCTTTAAAAAATTGAAAAATATGTTCTTCTCGAGGCCCGTACACCGCGGGGGGACGAATAATAATTAAACGTGAAGACCCCAAATCCAAGCGACTCAACGCTTCCTCCATCCGTTTTTTGGACTCACCATACATAGAGACGGGGGATGCCTTAGCATCATCATCCACAGCGACGCCATCCGAAGAGGGTCCAAGCGCTGCTAGCGAGGAGAGCACAACAATCGTTTCTACCCCTTGATGAACCGCTTCCTGCACAAGTGCGACGGTGGAATCAACGTTCACGCGGTCAAGTTGTTCTTGTGTCGATCCGGTTAGCAGAGCTGCACAATGAATGAACGTATCTACCTGCGCAAGTGAATCACGCAGCGTTTCAAAGTCCTGGACATCCCCTTCGACAAAGTTTACAGGTAGCCCTTCAAGCCATTTTTG
>DDIC01000017.1:2313-25260 GCA_002338335.1 Bacteroidetes bacterium UBA1860 | reverse complement strand
TGAATCGACGCCCATCCTGGGTCTCGAATCGATAGGGTGTGATTTGATGGGGGAGACGTCGGTTTTGAAACCCACGCATCACCGTTAACACATTAATGGCTGGGAACTTCTCAGGATTCATAGTAAGCTAAAGCGATTGGAACACCGTATCTGACACATAAAATATATGTACAATATATGTAAAATATTGTACCTTTTTTCTATGGATCCCAATCGCCCTTTTACCTACGACACAGATCAGGATGTGCATCGCATTACCCTGTATAGCACCGTTGCGCGAGATCATCAGCATCGTGATTTTCGCAGGCGACTCACCCTCCATTTAGACATGAATTGCTTTTATGCACAGGTGGAGCAACGAGCCTATAATTTGTATGGATTACCGCTCGCAATGGGGGGGTGGCGTAAGCCCAATGGAACCGCTCGAGGGATTGTTGCTACGGCAAGTTACGAGGCACGAAAACTGGGTGTAAAAACAGCGATGAGTGCTTTTGAGGCATCCCAAATTTGCCCATACTTGGTGTTTATGCAGATCGACTATGATAAGTATAAAGGGATAAGTCGCCAGCTTCGGGCGATTTTGGATACCTTTTCGCCCCAAGTGGAGAAATATTCGATGGATGAGTACTTCATGGATGTGACGTTTTTGCTTAAGCGAGGGCGTCAAGCGGTGGAAGCCTATGTGCGCGATCTCAAGCAAGCGGTATATCAACAAACGGGATTGGTCGCGTCGGTAGGAGTGGCTACGAGTAAGACCTATGCAAAGCTTGCCAGTGATTTGCGCAAACCCGATGGCATGATGGTGCTATTGACACCAGACGATGCCGCGGAGTATCTGTTTGAACTCCCATTGAATGAAGTATGGGGCATTGGATCCCGTCGATACAAACGACTGCTGTCATGGGGGTTACAAACGATCTCGGATGCTCATAAGGCAGGGCCTGTGCCCTTCAAACGAATCTTTGGGGAGATGCAAGGGCAGTTATTCTATGAGATTGTGACAGGTCGCGACCGGGCGAAAGTCCTAGAGAACGATCACCATATTCCTGATGAGGTGAGTTACATGCACACGTTTTCGGACTGGACGGTGGAAGCTGATCAAGTAAAAGGGGAGCTTGTCAAAGCGATTCGCAAGGTTGCCTACCGCTTAAGAGGGTATCAGCGCAAGGCGCATCAATGGGCGTGTCATATTCGCTTCCAAGAGGCACAGTGGGAGGGGACGACGTTTGCGTTTCAGACCGATGGATATACCAATTTAGATGATTATATCCTCAAGGCATGCCTTCCCAAAGCGATGCGACTCGTGGAACAGGCATTACGGAAGGGGCAACGGATTCGCGGTGTAGGGCTTCACACGATCGAAATGCGCCATCATGATCAACTCGAAATCTTTTTCCAAGAAGATGATCGAATGCGTGGGCTCTATCGTGCCACGGACTGCTTGAATAATCTATATGGTGCCGATACGGTCCGAAAGGTCGCTACAGATCATGGCGTGCCAGGCAACACCCATTTTGTGAATCGAAGTTAGGTCGTACCCCTAGGATCCTATCTACATGGTTATGGGGTTGTACTTCGAATACTAACCCCTCCAGTAAAAATCGGTGGGAGTTGACGATTTACCCCGAGTTCTTGCTCTATAACGTGTCCTGCTTCTAGAATGCGTTGTTCATCAAATAAGTGCCCAATGAGTGTGACTCCAGTGGGTTTTCCATCAGGAGAAAATCCATGCGGAAGAACTACAGAGGGATGACCCGTGAGATTTGTAATGAGTAGATTTTGATTCCAAAATGGGGGCGCAAGAATCATATCAACCTTTTGAATTTGTTCATGAATTGTCTGAATAAGCATTGAGCGAATTCGATTGAGTTGAATCCATTCGACGGCTGGAAAAAACCGTGCAGCTCGAAAACCATTAGGCCAAGCTTGAGGTTCTTGCCAAACCATTAGATCATCCTCTCCTGAGCGGGTGAGCTCGTCAAATGCCGCAGCAGCCTCTACAGTGAGTAAACTAAACATCCCCTCCAAAGGTAAATTGTGCTCAAAATCAAAGGAAACAAGTGTTGCGCCGGCCTCTTGGGCGACTTGTATGGTTTCCATGAAAAGGGAATCGCGCCAAGTTTCTGGGCTGTAGGATTCCTGCAAAAATGTTGAGGGTATGCCTATGGTTAGTCCATCTAATGAGTTTCTCCGGTTATACTCAAAAGGAGCATCAAACGTTGTTGCATCGAGTAAGTCCGCCCCGTGAATGGCGTCAAATACGAGTGCAGCATCTTCCATGGACCGAGTGATAGGGCCGATTTTATCCATCGTCCAACTCAACGCCATTGCCCCATGTCGACTCACACGTCCAAATGTGGGTCGAAGACCCGAGGAACCAGTCCGAACAGACGGTGAAACGATGGATCCCAAGGTTTCTGTACCGATTGCAAATGGGACTAAGCCTGCAGAGGTGGAGGCCGCACTTCCAGCTGAGGAGCCACTAGACCCTTGTTCAAGATCCCATGGATTCCGAGTTTTACCGCCATACCATATATCACCATAGGCTAGTGCCCCCAACGTTAGTTTAGCAACGAGGACGGCCCCAGCATCATCAAGTTTTTTCACTACAGTAGCCGTTTCGTCAATCACTTGGTTTTGGTAAGGTGTGGCGCCCCAGGTTGTACGTGTATTTTCAACAGCCAATAAGTCTTTTGCGCCCCAAGGAATCCCATGAAGAGGGCCACGAACTTGACCTCTTGCACGCTCTTGATCCATTTTTTGAGCTTGAGAAAGAGCTCTCTGGTCAAGTAACTGGGTAACAGATTCCAAGGTTTTGCCATAGAGTTCAAGTCTTTTTAGTACATAGGTGGTTAGTTCGACAGAGGTGAGAGCACCCCGCTCCATAAGTGTTTGTAACTGATTTAAGCTCATGAACGCCAATCGACTATCTTCAGGGCTTAATGAGTAGTCTCCAGTGGATGGTTCTGGAAGAGACACACTTGGGTATGGTGTTGTTCGATTGGGCGCTGTTTCACCCACTGGGATAGGATTAAAGACAAATGCTGGAGCGACTTCATTTGCGATGGGTGTGTTTCGAAGAGACTCGAATACGTCGGGGTATTCAGCAATATCATCCGACATTTGGTCACGCTCCTCTTTGGTAAACTCTATATCCACCAATGCATCTGTTTGAGCCAACCAGCTAGAAGAAAAAGGTGTAGGGGAGAATACTATGAAGTAGGTCGTGGCGCCAAGAGCCCCCAAAAAAGTGCCTATCAGAAATGATCGTACAGTCATATGAGTATATCTAAGTGCAGTAACGTGACAATGTTGTATTAGTATCTCTATAAAAGCTGTAAATCCCAATCTTTCGTGTGGGATTGCTTTGGAGTATATTCCTTGTAGCCTTTAGGTTCCCTCAAGGGATTCAAAGGGAAGACCAGTGAAAGTCTGGCGCTATCCCCGTAGCTGTAAGCTTCATGTTCGTTTTATCGAGTATACCACTGAGCAATGGGTCTAATCCATAGGCTTGGGAAGGTGATAAAACAGAAGCAAGCCAGAAGACCTGCCTAGAGTGTATCCTTGAATACGTTTTCGGGTGAAAGACGTCTCATTCTTCCAATCATGAAAACCCAACAATTATTTGGGGCTGTACTGCTGTATAGCTTCAGCCTGCTTAGCCCACTTTGGGCACAAACCAATGATACGCGCAATTCTACTGCGCTTTCAGATACCACCGTTACAATTTCTGATGGGGTGACGGTGACCGCAACTCGATTTCCATTAAAACTCTCACAAACTGGTAAAGTTGTCTCCGTTTTGGATCGTGAATGGGTGAAGGCCTTTGAGGATCAACCCTTAAGTTTACTGCTGAAACAACTTGCGGGAATCTTCACAACGGGGGGATATCAAAGCCAAGGGTCCACACAAGAAGTGTTCCTAAGAGGAGCAGATCAAGGTGATCTTTTGATCATGATTGATGGCGTTCCTGTAAGTGATGCCTCCCAAATAGACCAGCGCTATGACCTCCATTATGTAGACCCAAAATCCATTGATCGTATTGAGATCTTGAAAGGAGCACAAAGTACGCTTTGGGGAAGTCACGCGGTTGCCGGTGTGATTCATATCCTTACAAAACAGCATGTCGATACCCCAGTTGAAGGATCGTTCACGGCAGGCTTAGGCTCTTATCAACATCAATCACTAGGAGGAACCTTTGGTATTCGTAAAGGAGCATGGACTGTGCGAGTTTCTGGACAGTTAGAACAGACGGAAGGATTTAACGCAGCAGATGTGGCTGAACCTACGGGGGACGAGACCCGGGATGGGTTTTCCTCTGCCTCGGGTCGTTGGTCACTCACACGTCAACTGACTGAGAGCTCTAGGCTTTTGTATCGTGGCTCAATCCAGGGATATCAGACAGACCTGGATGGTGGTGCAGGGCTTGATGATCGAGACTACACAGCCGACCAACAACATCAAATGCATGCACTATCCTGGAGGGCGGTGACGGACCGTTCCACCTTTCAGATTACACAGCAGTATCTGGCGACCGAGCGAGTGTTTCTGAATGATAGCACACATAAAACAGGGTTTTCGGATTGGTCAAGGGGTGACTACGCATCCAAAGAGGCCTTTACCGATGCGTATTGGACGGCACAGTGGACACCCACAGTCACCTCAGTGGTTGGTGCACAAGTACGGTGGAATGCTACCCGTCAGAAGTATCGAAGTCTTAGTTCGTTTGGCCCATTTGAGAGCCAACCTTTGAGTGAATCAACGGCTAAAACGACAACTCTTGCTGGGTTTGGATCTGTCCTGTGGCAACCTTGGAGTCGTTTTTCCATCGAATTGGGAGGTAGAGTTACGTCTCATTCAACGTTTGGGGAGCATTTAACCTATTCCGTGAATCCATTGTGGCGAATGAGCCCCAACATCGATCTATTGTTGAATGTGAGTACCGGCTTTCGAGCTCCATCATTATATCAATTATACAGTGAATACGGCACGCTTTCCCTGCTGCCTGAAACGAGTCTGAATGCCGAAATAGGTGTATCAATTCGCTCCCAACAACAGGATGTAATGGCGCGATTGGTAGCTTACCAGCGGGATATAGAAGATGCTATTGTTTTCGTCACAGATCAGAATTTTATCTCTAGTTATCAAAATGTAGGCAGTGAGTTCAATCGAGGCATCGAATTGGAGGTTGAGTCGGCTGTTGGGCGATCTATAGCCCTGGCTGCACACGTAACATACCAGGAAGGGCATCGTATCCAAGATGGACGCAAAGAGAATACGGCAATTCGTCGTCCAAATGTGATGGGAGGATTGCGCATGTTGTGGAGCCCATCACCAAAATGGAGTTTTGCACCTTCGCTTCAATACATTGGATCTCGCCAGAAGGGGCCCTTTGATCCCGGTCCCGACACCATGGAGGAGGCTTGGTTGCTGGGATTACAGGGTCAATGGACGCTATTTGACCGTTTGAGTTTGTCAGGCTCGCTTATGAATGCGCTAAATGCCCCCTACAAAGAAGTGCCTGGATATAATACAGCTGGTCGAACAGCACACATTACCCTGTCATACACATTCTGAGTGTGGATAAAATGGCCATTTTGTGGATAAAACGAGCACTTTTACCTTGCTCAACCCCAAAGGCCTCAACTATATTCTGGTATTGTTTTTTGTCCAACTTACTGACACTACCAGACCCATTAGGCTGAACACCTAATGGGTTTTTTTTTGCCCAACGTTCTGTATAAGACTATGAGCTACAATCATATGGGGCAATGTAAGGACGGATATCAAAACAAAGGTGAGCATCACCAATCGATTGCCTAATTCCATCGCTTGAGCGATCCAGAGCAAGCCTGCTAACCCTGCAAAGGAGATCAACGTAAACGGCAGAGCCCTGTAGGCAAAGCCTGCAATGGTCAAGGGTTGGCCCTTTTCTCCAAAATAGGTGCGGATTTCATCGATATGCCCCATGCTGTGCCAAAATGCAAAATAGATTGCAAAACTTAGCAAGGGTCGAGCTGTCACAAACAAGGCGATCAACACAACGCTATCCAACAAGAATTGTCCTCTTTGTGACCATGATTGGAAGCCTATGAACGAAAATACAGGCATAAACAAGGCAAATTGTCCCAATGATCCCCAAAAAATGAGTTCATGTTGGGAGTTCATCCATTGAAAAA
Organism: Bacteroidetes bacterium UBA1860; assembly: GCA_002338335.1. Classification (GTDB taxonomy): domain Bacteria; phylum Bacteroidota; class Rhodothermia; order Balneolales; family Balneolaceae; genus UBA8296. Next base: position 19,081 of record DDIC01000017.1, on the reverse strand, counting down.
GTATCGAATCTTGAGGCAAAGCCTCCCCAACAATTGACAGGGCAACATCAGCATGAGCTGAAAGAATGAGCCCAATAATGGCTAACCCCCTTGAGACGGTTGCAGCAATCACCCATCCAGTGCTTGGCTCGTAGATCTCAAAACGATGGAAAAATCCTTCAATATCGGATTGGCCAAAGTGCAGTACTGAGATCACCATAAAAAGGATAAATCCAGCCGCGGGTGAAAAAAACCAGAGCACCGATAAGGCAACCATTAAAAAAAGATACCACCCATAGAAACGGATGTGATCCCAAATAGAACTGCCTTGCTCATAGACTTTGGCTGCAATCAGATGATCAATGGCCCCGTGGGGAATACCCACCAAAGCAATAGCTGCAGCGACAATCACAAGTTCAATTTGTTGCACTAGATCTGGAATCCATAGACTCATCGCAATAATGACGAATGCGATCGTCATCGTTAAGAGATTTTGTGTAGAGGATCGATGTCTCATAGGATGGTGAGGTTAGTGTATGGAGTGGAGTATGAGAATCATCTAAGATCCACCTTGTAAGATTTTGAGAGGATGACGTGCCATAGACCTAAAAAATGGAGCGTACGGTAGCCTGGAAAAAATCCACAATTCTTGGCCTAAATGACTCGATTCATCTAGAAATCGCAATATATCATGGATTGAATTACGTCGAAATAGCTTGTCAAATATGGGTAGACCATTTGCAGGTTCATGATCCAGAATAGACAACAGCATTAAATCGTAAATTCGAAATCTCGCAGGGGATTGTCCTGAAGGCGTTGGTGTAGCACCTCTGACCAATTGCGGAATGACCTGGTCTACTTGCGTTTGGATTCTTGAGAATGTGTATCCTGTTGAGGGCTTTGTGTGACCAGCCCATTGCCCCATACAGAGTGTGCGCTCGTTTAGCGTTGCTGCATAACGAGTGGTTGCCATGGGGATATTTCCTGTTTCTTTCCGCGTAATGGCATAGTCGCCTTCTTTAAGGTTGAACTCTTTTTGAATATAAGAGGCGATGGACTTCTCGTAGAAGGGTTCATCCATCCGAGATTTCGAAAAAAGGGTGCACTCAATAAGGGTCTCTGTTGGACTAAATGGCAGGGCATACATGAAGGTGAGTCCATTTCCTTGGAGGGTGTCAAAATCCATGAGTAAGGCGGTCGTTGGATCAAAGACTGGAATGGAGGTTTGGATTTCCCAACCGGTAAAATGTTGAATTAACGCGATGTCTGAGCTTGTTTGATTGTGAGCTTTCTTTGCAAACACCGATTGAAAGCACCAAGAACCGCTAAAATCACCTTGGGATGTTTTTACTACAGCTAGGGATCCTTTTTGATCAAAAGACTCAATAGTGGCTGCCAATAGCGTCACATTTGGCGCGTGGTTTGCTTGATCCAGAATGGTTTTTGAGAAGGTTTCGCTGCGCAAACAGTGGTAGGTATAAGGCGCAATCTCCTCGCGTTTGTGTACCGAAGGTGAGCCAACACTAAGCGAGGCCCATGAGTGCTCTAGCATGGATCCATATCCGTAGGGATCCTCATCTTTGGACCAAAAGCACCATGTTTTTTCCGTGTTGGGCTCGAGTGATTGATCAACCACTAAGATAGAGGAGGAGGCAAAAAAGGGGTGATTCATCATTCGGTGAAGAAGGCTTAGGCCAGATGCCCCAGCGCCTGCAATGATGAAGTCAACTTGTTTCATGGGGTTAAAATGCGAAGAAACCCAACAAAAGGGTATAAAAAAAGCACCATCCGTTGCCAGATGATGCTTTTTAAGATCAATGATCGTGTTTAGGCTTCAGCAAGCTTGAATCCAGCTGCTTCAGACTTCGCACGAGCAATCGCATAAATCATGACTCCGTAACCAGCTTTAGCTAGAACGTCAGCCAATGCATACCCAACCTGGATTGCAACAAGAGTATTCCCTTGCTCAATACCGAAGAATGGTAGACAGTATACGATTGGGTAGAAACCCCATGTACCGATCAGCAGAAGACGGATGTTGCGGAACAGTACGCGAACATTGTCTGGTTGATCTTCCATCGCTTTTCCTAATTCACCCCAAAGGATGTACAGGATGTAGACGAAAGGAATGGTAGAGAGTGTACCCCATAGTCCATATGCTCCAAATAGTGTACGCTCACCAAATGGCATGATTTCACCTGGATACCCAAGTGCAATCATAAGTGCAGATGCGATCACAAGTTTTGGAAGAAGAGAAGCGTTTTTCTCTTTGGTTAGACCCATAACGAGGACTAGCTCGACCAACAGGAGTGGCACAGTCAGTAACCAGTCAACGTAGCGGTAAGCGTCGTTGAATCCTGCGGTGTCAAACATTCCTGTAGCTGCATCATAGGCATGCTCGAAACTGCTAAAAATTCTGAAATAGTGGTATGCTGCAATACCTACAACTAGTCCAGATACAATCAGTGAAATGCGGTACTTCGGTGCAACCTGTTGTTGTCCCATCCAGAAAAACACGAATGCAGCAAGCATAGATGCAATTGTGAATGAGAACATGTTATACACCAGCGAGTACTGCGAAGGGTCAAGGGAAATTAAATCCATGATACCTAGTGTTTAGTTAACGTTGAGAGCGGTCAAGCCGCTTTAACATGTAAGGAAAACCGCTTCCAATTGCATGTCGTTCCCAATTTGTTAAATTTTTTAGAATAAACGTAACAATTTGGTGTTATTTGGAATTTTTCAAATCTAGATAACGTCTCTTTCTCTGTACGAAATAGGCTTTTAAAAGGCTGTAAGGCCATAAAGTGGCTGGATTTTCAGGATTTTGCCTTGAGCCTTTCTCCTTCTTGCGTTTAGCAAAGAGGTCTCTTTTTTTGGAGTACACGTATCCGTGTGCCCTCATAATCGCGAAGATATGCCGCCATTTCCCCTTTAAAGCCAAAGGAATTGCTGAAATTCCATCCAACACGAGCCGAAACCAAAACGTCGTAGCAAATCCTGCATCAGGAAGGTTGCGAATCAACATCACCAGATTATTTCGGTAGTTATAATAGGTTTTTTGAGGGTTCATGGGCTCTAAAGAACCACCTCCAAGGTGGTAAACGACACTCGAAGGTTCCACCCAAACCGAGTATCCACGGTTTTGTGCTCTCCAGCACAAGTCAATTTCTTCCATGTGAAATTCAAAGTCCTCATCAAATCCTTCAAGCTCATCAAACACCTCAGATCGTATAGCAAGAGCAGCCCCTGAGGCCCAAAAAATGGCTTTGGCGTCATCATATTGACCTACGTCTTGCTCTACGGTTTCAAATAGACGCCCCCTACAAAATGGGTACCCATATCGATCGATGAAGCCGCCTGAGGCGCCGGCATATTCGAACGACGCTCGATCATGAATGGCACGCAATTTGGGTTGAGTAATTGCGACATTTGGATTCTCAAACGACGTGGCAAGCTTGTCTAGCCAGTCAGGAGAAACCTCAACATCATTATTTAGAAAAAGAAGAAACGACCCTTCAGCATGCTCAGCGGCACGATTATTGCCCCCACAATAGCCGTAGTTGTCATCTAGGACCACATGTCGCGCCGAGGGCTCGTGTTCCCGTAGCCACGAAGCTGTATCATCTGTAGAGGCATTGTCTGCAACAATACACTCGTCCTGAGGCCCCAGTGAGGCAATCACGCTAGGTACATACTCCTGGAGATAGTGGCGACCATTCCAGGTTAGCACAATGACCGAAAATCTTTTTTTCAAGACGATGGAAGTTTGCTATTCTTTGCGTGATAAGATAACGCATTCCCATCCAGAAACATGAAGATTGGTTGTATCTCAGACACGCACGGTATGTTGCCAGCCGAAGTATTTGACCATTTCAAGGAGGTCGATGAGATTTGGCATGCTGGCGATTTTGGCACTATGGACGTAGCAGACCAGCTTCAACTTATCGCTCCTGTGGTCGGCGTTTATGGCAACGTCGATGGGCATGACCTTCGAATTGAATATCCTGAGCACATGCGATTTAATCGTGAAGGGGTCGATATTTGGATGACACACATAGGTGGGGTGCCAGGCAGATACTCATTACCTATTAAAGAAGAGATGGAATCACATCCCCCAAATGTGTTTGTGTGTGGCCATTCTCACATTTTGAAAGTGGCCAGGGATCCAAACCTCGACAACATGATTTATATCAATCCGGGTGCTGCTGGAATCCAGGGATTTCATCAAAAACGGACGCTTATGCGCTTTGAAATTCACGGGGGGCAACTCTCAAACATGGAAGTGATTGATTTAGGCCCCAGAGTATCGTCTTAAAGGGTATCCAGAGCCAATTTGGTAGCATTAAGTGCTGATTGCAAGACCAAGGGTATGCCTCCACCAGGATGAGTGCTTCCACCTACACGGTACAGATTTTTGAATCGAGGGTGTGCATTGCGAGGGCGCAAAAAAGCTGCCCAAGGTGAATTGGAGCTAGTGCCATAAATCGCTCCCCGATTCGATCGATAGGTATTAAAGTAGTGCACGGGGGTGTGGATATGCTGCACCTCGATGGATGCTCGAAGCCCTTTGAGGCCGCGCGATTCTAGCTCATGGATGAGTTTGTTGGCGTACTCAAGGCTCTCCGATTCGCGTTCTGCTTGACGGTGCAGTGTGTGCTCCTTCAATGGAGGGACGTTCACTAAGACAAACAAGTTGCTCCCACCCTTAGGTGCATCCTCTGAATCACTTGCAGAGGTATTTGAGATGTAGATGGTAGGATCCGAGGGATACTGGTGCTTGTGGAATATCTCCTCAAATTCGTTGTCATAATCGTTGGAGAAAAAGATGTTGTGATGGCCAAGTTGGGGCCATGATTTCTTTGTTCCCAGTAGTAAGACAAACCCAGAGCTGGAGGGTTGTTGCTCAAGCGCAGCGTCTTTTTCTCGCTTGGTTGCGCTTTGAGACGCCAAGCGTAGGGGGAGCTCAATACTGTCCGTATTGGAGATGAGTATGTCAGCTTCAAATGATTGACTTGAGGTGGACACCTCTACCACGCGCCCTTTCTTTGTTTGAATCTGTTGCACATCATGATCGTAATAGATATTGACGCCCAGCTCGAGACACGCTTTTTCTAAAGCCTTCACTAGCTGATAGAGTCCACCTTTGATATACCATGCGCCAAGCGATAGTTCGACATGAGGAATCACATGCAACGTTCCGGGTGCTAGGAAGGGACTGGATCCATTATAGGTCGTAAAACGCTTGAAAAACTTGCGCAAAAATGGAGATTGGACATGCTTGTCCACGACCTGACTCACCGTAGAGAAGGCTTTGATATCCAATAAATCGAGCCATGGAAGACCTTTGAGATCTTTGAGCCGTGCTAGTGGATTACGAATGAATGTCGCGTTGGTCTTTCGGTATAATTCTGAGGAGAGCTGAACCAATGCTTTGAACCCTTCGACATCATAAGGGGCAATTCGTTTGACCTCATCAAGTGTGTATTGAAGATTCGCGTAGTTCATAAAGGAGGCAGTAGAGTCTGCAACGGAGGGCAATTCACGATCCCAATAATGACATAAAGGGTCCATTGGAATACACTCAAGGTAGGATTCGAGTGGCTTAGGGGCGTACGAGAACACCTCTTCGAGGGTTTGCATCATCGTTAAAACACTTGGCCCAGTGTCAAATCGATACCCCTTTTCTTCAATTTGAGAACACTTACCGCCTGGAATCGAATTTCGCTCCAAAATCGATACATGATGTCCCTCAGAGGCCATAATCAGAGCTGAGGTTAAGCCGCCAAGCCCTGCTCCAATAACTACGATGTTTTTCGGTGAAGCAGGCAAACGTTTTCGATATGGTAAGTTTGTGGGAACATGTCTACGGGTTGAATGGAGCGTATTTCGTAGGTCTCTTTGAGTTGTGATAAATCTCGTGCCAGCGTCATAGGGTCACAACTGATATACACCATCACAGGGGAAGGACGTTCCTTAAGGAAGGTGACCAAATCGGGATGCATTCCAGCTCGAGGTGGGTCTGTAATAATCACATTGGGTGTGCCGACTGTCGCTTGCCAATCGTCTCGTTTCGTCCACTCCAAGGCATCACCTGTAACATAGCTGACATTAGAGATCTGATTACGTTTTGCATTTTCAATGGCTTCTTGGACAGACTGCTCATTTAGTTCTATGCCCACACACTTTTTGGCTAGATGATGCATGTACTGTGAGATGGATCCTATGCCGCAGTAGAGATCCAAAAGGGTGTTAATGGATTCATCGCCCAATTGGGATCTGGATTGCTCCACATACGCTTTGGCTACATCATACAATACCCTCGCTTGTCGAGAATTGGTTTGAAAAAACGTCATCGGACGAATGCGAAAACAAACATCCCCCAGGTTTTCCTCTATATAACCCGGCCCATGAAGAACTATTTCTTTGTGGTGGAGCTTCGTTGGGCCTGTGGAATCGTTTATAGTCCAAATGAAGGTGGTGATGTCTGGGAAAGTAGTCAGTAGGTGCTCTTTTAATGGTTCCATCATAGAGGTGTCTTCTGATGCAGTCACGAGGTTGACCAACCATTGATCTGTCGTCTCACCTTTGCGGATGAGGCAGTGCTTCATCCAACCTCTTTGTTTAACGGGAGACCAAGCTGGGATATCGTGTGACTGACACCACGACCGAACCGCGTCCACAATCTTCCATGAAGGGTTTGATTGCAAATGACACTCCTGTAAGTTCAAGATGCGATCAAACCTCCCAGGAGCATGCAAGCCTGCAAAAACACCATGAGACTCGAGTGGCTTGCCACTGGCAATCTCCTCATCGGACAACCACCGTCGATCCCCAAAACTGTATTCCATTTTATTTCTATACCCAAGGTGATCATCACCCCCTATAATCGGCTGTACAATAGATGGATCAAGCCCAGCTGTTCGTTGGATGGAATCGCGTACGATTTTGGTTTTGGCGTTTCGCTGTGCATCCATCTGGACATGTTGCCATGTACACCCCCCACATTCATGCGCATGGCTACAGGTCACTTCTATACGGTCTTTGGAGGGGGAGAGGAGCGAAAGGATTTTTCCTTCCGCATAGGATGATTTTTTCTTGACAATCCGAATCTGACAGACGTCACCGGGGATGGCTCTAGGAACAAAAATGACAAGGTCGTCCACCTTGGCCACGCCTTTGCCTTTGAACGCGACATCCTCTATATGGACGTCTACGAGTTGCCCTTTTTTAAGCGGCATGTAGGTCTACTATGTTTTCAATAACTCTGGTTGTACCAATTGCGCACGGTACGCCGTTGCAGCGTCGGTATGCTCTTGAAGTTTGGCTGAAACTTGATCAAAGCGACGAAATAGGGCGTCATTCACAGCTTCAATAAAGCTGCAGGCCAATTTTGGATGACGCTTTTTTAATACTTCATAATCGGCTTGGAAAAAGCCATAAAGTTCACAATTGGTGAGGCATGTCGCCGTTGATTTTCGACGATAATCGTACTCTATGGCAAACAACCCAAAGTGATCAGAGTCGCTGAGCGTAATAGAAGAATTGGACTCTACAGAGGTCTTGGACTCGTTCGTTTCCACGACCACATTGAGCTCAACCTGTCCATTTCCGATAAAATAGAGGCCTGTTCCGGGGTCATGTTGTGAATAAACGGTTTCCCCTTTTTGATAGGATCTTTTGTGGCAAAGATTCAAAAATTGCACCCTTTCAACCGTGGAAAAGTCCTTTAAGAATGGATTACGAAAAATAACTTTGGCTTGTTTCTTCACGTGACTCGTTTTGTTTGCCTCTAGAATGAATGCCCGATACCAAAACTAAAATACATTTTTTTGCTGTTAAACCATCCAGCTAACGGATCATGCGCTCTAAGAGAGAAATCGACTCTTGCAACCACAAATTCCCAATCAAAACGTAACCCTAGGCCTGAGCTAACCGCCATCTGCTTGGGAATCGCATCAAATGTAAACACACCTTTATCTAAAATATTTTGATTATCAACACCCCTTAATTCGCGCTGTGGGCCATACCATATGTTACCGCTATCGACGAACCATGCCAATTGAATATCTCCTGACCCACTAGATTCGACCACGGTTCTGCGTACTTCCATAAAGGCAGCCAATTTGATATCCCCACCCGGTCGAGTCACTTCACTTTGGGGCGTAGCACCGGGACCTAATCGAAAAGGCTCCCATCCACGAATATCATTGCTCCCACCGGCAAAGAATCGCTGATTTAAGGGGATAATTTGATCATAAGTAAAAGGTTGGGCGAAGCCTCCAAAAAAACGTGTTGCAAACACAGTAGAGGAGCCAAGAGGGATGTATCGCCTTCGGTCGAGGGTCACCTTGACAAATTGACTGTATTCCAAGCGATTATCTGATAGTGCAAGAATGGGCGGAAGGGAGCGCTCTAGGGTATTCGGTGTGATAATGAGCCGATCTAATAGATAGGGAAGTGTCCCGCCCATGCTGACAGAATATTCATAATAAACGCCTCGATTTCGCTTGATTAAATCGGTTGTATTACGCCGAAACGTGTAACGAACAGCACTCGAAATTTGGGGTCGGAAATCCTCAAGAATACGCAGGACTTGCACTGGGTCATCTGGGAACTGTAACTCTACATTTTCGCGAAAGGCGTCGCTTGGGTTGGTGTCAATCAGACTCAAATCAATGATGTCAACAATATGACGGTCCACATCATTGAGTTGAATATCAACCTGAGTGGCATATCGAATAGTTGAGTTGATGTCGAAATAGAGTTGATTGGCACGAGTGAAGGATAGTGTATGTCGGGTGAATGCAGAGCCCATCCCCAGGGTCGACTCCAAGAATCGCAAGGGGCGGCCAAGTGACGGGATGGTATATGTCATGGTTGCGTCTAGGCTTCGGAAAAGCGTCCCACTTGGGGCGCTAGGAGACTCTGAAATGGACGCAAGTGTAGAAGAGGTGACGTATTCAAAGTTTGAGTTTAGTCGTAGGTCGAAAAAATGACCCCGCCTTCCCACATTATTATTGTTGTAGGTCGCTCCAACCCCTGTTCCAAATCCGTATCGCTCCATTCCAAAGAGTTCAAATTGTAAGGAGTGCTTGGGATTTATGGTTAATGAGTACTCCAAAGGATAGATGCCGCCAAGTGAATCGTACTGAATGGCACCTGCTTGACGCGCCTCCTGTAATCGGAAGGCAGGCTGTCGTTGGAATTGAGACAGGGTTGATGCAATGGAGTTCTGGCGGTAGGCTTGACCAGGGGAGGCACGATTTTGTGAGGCCAATTGAGAAATCGATACCCCCGCATTTGGCGCCATCGCTGATGTGACATCAAATCCATTCGATGATAAAGTATCTAACCGCGTGGGACTGGACGCTTCTTCCGTCTCTGCTGAGGGTCCTTCTACTATAAAATGAACAGGTCCGATACGCAGCGACTGCCCGGGTAAAATTCGAAACTGACCTCGAACTTTGGTTGTATCTGACGCATTAGGCTCAATAAATAAAATGACACTGTCTTTGGTTACCTCACCGTAGGCGTGATTCCTCAAAAATGTGATAATCCGGTCTTGCTCACCGCGGAGTTCTTGAGTCATAAACGGTCGCTCTACAGGTAGTAGCTCACTTGATCGCCGTGTAGACTCTAGATAGGGTCCCTCTTTAAGAAATGAGGTTAATGTTTGCTCGTCCAGAGCGCTAGGAAACCCCACATAGTCTACCGATTCTAGCCGTACTCTAGCGCCCTCAGAAATTGTAAAGATTAGCTGCGCTTTTTGATCTTTTTGCTGGATCGATGATCGAATAATGGCGCTTCTATACCCCATGCTTTCATAGAAGAGTCGCAACCTCTCTTCGTCTTTTGCAACCTCTAAGGGATCTAGTATTGCTGGTTCTTCACCAAACCGACCGGTGAGTTGATAGAGTGCATACCAAGGCTTGATTCGTTGAATTCCAAATAGCCCTCGATTGGGTCGTGATCGGGTAATTTGTTGTAAGGTCTGAGTGGAAAAAGCATGATGACCTTCGAAGGAGACACGTTGTAAGAATAGAGGCTGTGTCTCTGTTGTTGCATTAGACTGGACGTCTAAATCGGAAGTAAGCGTGTCTTGCCCATTGGCAAGGGGAGTGCCAATAAGAAGGGTAATCCCCAGTAATAGGATGGTTATCCTATAAATCCCAGTCCTTGGGTGAGTGTTCATTACACATCGTCGTAGTCAAACCCATCATCGCCATCATCGCCATGAAAGAAATCCTCCTTCTCGATGTAGTCGGGCCAAATATCTTCAATATTTTCGTAAATAATCTCTTCTCCGTCCTCAAATTCTTCCAGCTCTTCAAGATTACTAATTAGCTGGCTTGGGCCTCCGTTACGCTCTGCCCATTCCAATAGTTCTTCTCGGGTAGATGGGAAGGGGGCGTCATCGAGGACGGCAGCCAGTTCAACAGTCCAAATCATGGGATAAGTCTCTAATTTAATTTCAAGTTACTCTCGTTGGGCTGAAGGTATGAAAAGTTTTCTTTCCCTCTGGAGCAAAGGAACAAAATTTTTGTATCTTTTTACAGTAAGAAAACGAGGACATTCTATGAACATTGGCGGCTGGGAATACCTAATTATTTTTTTAATCATTCTGCTTCTATTTGGAGCAAAAAAGATTCCAGATTTGGCACGTGGCTTAGGTCAAGGTATTCAAGAGTTTAGGAAAGCTTCCGATGAAGTGAAGCGTGAAATTGAACAAGGAAAGAAAGATGCTGAAGAAGCGGCATCTGCTACCTCCTCTACATCAAATGACGAGAAGACGACCTCTTCGTCATGATCTCCTCTTTTTTATCGGATAGACACGCTCTTCTTGCAGGAAAAACAACCCTGCCGGAGCTCATAAAGCGCTCTCTAGCATCTGTAGAGTCCACAAACCACGAGGTTAATGCGCTGATTGACGTGTATGCGGACGAAGCGCTCGCTCGGGCAGAGCAGATTCAAGGCAAGATAGAAAAGGGGCAGGCAGGTTCCTTGGCCGGTGCGATTTTCTCCTTAAAGGACCTTTTTGCCCACAAAGATCATCGACTCCAATCCGCATCTAAAATATTAGACTCTTTTACCTCCATCTACGATGCCACCGTGGTGGAAAGAATTTTGGCAGCAGACGCTATCATACTAGGTCGTGCCAACCAAGATGAATTTGGGATGGGTTCTTCCAATGAGTATTCAGTTTACGGCCCGTGCAAACACCCTGAGGACCCACAAAGAGTTCCGGGTGGTTCTAGTGGTGGATCAGCCGCTAGCGTTGCAGCAGGCTATTGTAATCTCTCGCTTGGGAGTGATACAGGAGGATCTGTTCGTCAACCTGCAGCCTTTTGTGGACTTGTAGGGCTAAAACCAAGCTATGGAAGAATATCGCGTTATGGTCTTGCGGCCTATGCATCTTCATTGGATACGGTGGGTTGTTTTGGGGCGACTGTGGCAGATGTAGCGGCGTGCTTGGAAGTGATTGCAGGTCAAGATCCACACGACATGACCACACAATCTTCAGCTGTCCCTGCCTACATGGAGCATCTTGAGCATCCTGACTCTGAGCCACTACGGTTTGGAGTGAATCCATCATGGTTTATGGAGGGCTTGGATTCTGATATTAAACATCGAATCGAATCACTTATCGTGGCTATTAAAGATCTTGGACACGAGGTCCATGAGATCTCGATGCCTGCTCAGTCAGCATCTCTTTCGGCATATTATGTACTTGCCACCGCTGAGGCTTCATCTAATCTAGCGCGATATGATGGTATTCATGCTGGATACCGTGCTGAGCAAGACGATCAATCCAGTCTTGAAGAGATTTACACGAAATCGAGATCGGAAGGGTTTGGACCAGAAGTGAAAAGACGTATTCTTTTGGGTACCTATGTGTTAAGTAAGGGGTATTATGATGCCTATTATGGAAAAGCTCAAAAGGTTAGGCGTTTGATTCAGCGTGAATATGAAGAGGTGTTTCAAAAGGTCGATGTTGTGTTGCTGCCTACAGCCCCCACTACGGCATTCAAGTCAGGGGAGAAGGTAGACGACCCCTTGGCAATGTATCTTAATGATGTGTATACACTCGCCGCTAATCTAAGTGGTATTACCGCGATGAGTGTCCCAATAGGTCGACACAGCAATGGGATGCCTATGGGTGTTCAGCTTCAGACCGCTGTATCAGACGAACTCAGATGCTTTCAAGCGGGTGTGCTCGTTGAAACCCTTGTAAAAGAACGAATGCAATGAACCGACTCAAGGGCAAACGAGTACTCATTACAGGGGCTACGGCTGGGATTGGAAAGGCATTAGCCTTTTTGCTCGCTGCAGATGGATGTGACCTGGTTCTGAATGGTCGCAGGGAAAAAAGGCTCCAGGAGTTGATCAGTGAACTCCAAAAAAAGTATCCATCTCAAGATTTTGAGCTATTTCTGGGTGATGTAGGGGATAAGCCGGGCGTTCAAGCCTTTTTTGACAATCGTGACGCCTCAAAATCTGTCGATATCCTTGTAAATAATGCAGGATTTGCGCTAGGGGTCGATCCAGTGTATGAAGGAGATCTGGATGATTGGGACGCTATGATCCAAACCAATATTAACGGCGTATTATACCTAAGCCGATATGTTTCACAAGAGATGAAGCAACGTAATACTGGCCATATTTTGAATGTATGCTCAATCGCGGGTCATGAAGCCTATCCTGGTGGTGCTGTCTACACAGCTACAAAACATGCGGTAAAAGCGATCACACAGGCGACAAAGAAGGACCTGCACGGGACAAATATTCGGGTAAGCATGGTCTCACCTGGATTGGTAGAAACTGAATTTTCTGAGGTCCGATTCAAGGGCGACAAAGCAAAAGCATCCTCTGTTTATAAAAACATAAAGGCATTGACAGCCATTGATATAGCAGAGATTATTCAATTTATTCTACAAAGACCTGACCATGTAAACATCTTGGATGCGTGGGTCTTTCCAACAGCACAGTCTTCGGCTCAAATGGTCCATCGTGACGAGCCGCCTTCTTCTTGAAGGGGACCCAATGGAGACTCTATCGACCTACGCAAAAATAAAGACCATCGCGGAGCTTGAGGACGTTGAGATTTTGACATCTTCTCTAGATGATTTGCTCTGGGTTTTGTTGGGTGTAGAAGAGCAATCGGATGCGACTATTCTGTGGTTTTATTTGCCGGGTAATGCGTCTATGGATGATTCCCACATCAAAGGGCTAATAGATTATCTAATAGATCTAGCTGAGCAATTGGGGCTAGCGATGTTGTTTGAGTCTTCGACAGAACAAGAGCGCAACTGGAACGAACAGTGGGAAGCGGGTATAGAACCCTTTCAATGGGGCTCTTTTTGGATTACTCCACCTTGGAGTGATCAAAACCCGCCTCAAAACACACTCCCAATTGTGATTCATCCCAAGATGTCTTTTGGCACAGGTACCCATGAAACAACTCAACTCATGTTGAGTTTGCTGGAAACCTTGGATCTTAAAGGTGCACATGGGGTAGACGCTGGAGCAGGCACAGGGATTTTGAGCGTCGCCGCCATTTTGCTTGGGGCTAAGTCGATGCTTGGATTTGACGTGGATCATTGGGCAGTAAACAATGCCACCGAAACCTTCGCGGCGAATGGAGTTGACACACAATGCACTATCCTGCAAGGTGGATTTGAGTGCTTAGAGCATGTGGATTCATGTGATGTAATGATGGCCAATATTCATACTCGTGTGCTATTAGATGGAGCCCCAGCGCTAGTTGAGGCTTGTCATTCAAAGGGCTCGTTGCTGTTGTCTGGATTGTTGGTCAGTGATGAATCCGTTGTGATTCAGCGATATCAATCCTTAGGTTGCACGTTGCGAGCAACCAGTCAACAAAACGACTGGCTGGCTTTGCACTTTGAGTGTCCAACCAAGAAACATGGTTCATGAGTTCTAAAGTATCACCTAGCAAAAAGAAGGCTGATTCGACCGGTCAACCTCCGAGAAAGGAGATTGATTCGGCCTTGGTAAAAGCTCATTTGGCCGGGGAGCCATCAGCGTTTAAGGCACTGAGTGACCGTTATCGGGATCCATTAATGTTTCATGTGCGTAAGATTGCCCGTGATGAGGGCTCTTTGGAGGATTTAATCCAAGAGATTTTCACCAAAGCGTTTGAGAATCTTGATAAATACAATCATGAATATGCATTTTCGACATGGTTGTATCGAATTGCGACGAATCACACCATTGACTCACTGAGAAAGAGAAAAATGGTTACACTCTCCATTGACGCTCCAATACAGGCCAATGATGGAGATGTGACCAGAGAATTACCTTCATCTGCGCCCAGCCCACACGATCAACTCCAAAAAAAGGAGAGAGCAGCCCATATTCATCAAGCGATGGAATCGCTGCCTGAGAAATACCGTGAAGTGCTGCGATTACGTCATTTTGAGGAGATGAGTTATCAAGAAATCTCTGAGGAATTGCAACAACCTATTGGCACCGTGAAAGCCCAGCTATTTCGCGCAAGAGAGAGCTTGATGAAAGCGCTAAAAGACACAATATCACAATATTAAGGCTCCTTCAGTTAAGGCATTTCCAACGAAGGCATTATAGAGCTTCTCCTTCCTGATATTGCCCTCTAGGATATAGAGCGATCAAGATTGTTGATCGCGCGTGCCGTGGTGGTGAGTCGCTGCCAACCTGCTCGCATCAACGGTGACCCTTGAAATTGCTCAAAAAATGTATCCTCCGTAAACTCACTCCATTCTTTGAGTGAAGGTAGGGGTGAGAATGCCTCGCGAGTCTCAAGTCCAGGCATTCGGTGAGGCACGGCTTTTCGATTCCAAGGGCAGACATCCTGGCAAATATCACATCCAAATAACCATCCATCCAACTGCTTTACGGTTTCGTTGGATAATTCCTGTTTATGCTCAATGGTTAGATAGGAAATGCATTTGCGTGAATCAATGACTGAGGGTTTAACAATGGCCTCGGTCGGGCAGGCGTCAATGCAGGCAGTGCACGATCCACAGTGGTCCTGCATTGGCTGATCCGGGATAGTTTCTTGGTCAAGAATGATTTCAGCAAGCAAAAACCACGATCCATGAGTTCTGTTGAGAATATTGCCATTTTTCCCCAGCCAGCCTATCCCTGATCGTTGGGCCCAAGCACGCTCCATGACGGGTGCTGAATCAACAAATGCACGTGCATGGATGTCAGGGCTAATGGTTTCATGAAGATGATTGATGATCCCATGACACGCTTTTTTGAGCACTTTGTGGTAGTCTCTGCTTTGGGCGTATTTCGCGACTCGAGGCACTCGTGATTGAGGTGATTCCCATCTTTCTTGAAAGTGGTAGCCAGCCATGAGGCAAACCACGGTTTTGGCGCCTTCCACTAGCTTTGTGGGGTCAATGCGCTTATCAAAATAGTGTTCCATCCATGCCATCGATCCATGGTGGCCTCGTGATAACCACTCTTCCAGATGGCGCGCTTCCTCAACAAGTGGCTCAGCTTTGGCAAAACGGCATGCGCCAAAACCGAGCTCTTCAGCCTTCTGTCGTATTTGACGAGTTAGGAGGAGGGGGTCCACATGTTGAAGTCTTTTGACGGTGGATCGGTCTAAGGAAGCCGATCAATGAGTGCGCCTATTTGACGTCGATGAGTTCCACTTCGAAGATGAGCATCGATCCGGGTTCGATGATGCCACCTGGACGCGGGTTGTCTCCATAGCCGAGATCTGCTGGAATGTAGAACTTATATTTAGCACCCTCTTTCATATACTGAACGCCTTCTGTCCATCCTGCAATAACGCCATTCAACGGAAACGTGACGGTTTGACCACGGTCGTATGAGCTGTCAAATTTACGCCCATCCAGGAGTGTTCCTGAGTAATGAACTTCAACTTCATCGGTTGCAGCGGGGGAGTCACCTGTTCCTTCTTCTAATACCTCGAACTGAAGACCGCTCTCGGTCGTCGTTACTTCAGGTCTTTGGCCATTTTCTGCCAGGAATGCTTCTGCTTCTTGTCTATTTTGGGCTGCTTGATTGGTCATTTGGTCTGCCGTCATTTTTTCGAGTTTGAATTGAAGTGCTTGCACGGCATTCATCATCTCTTCTTCAGAGAGCTCAGAGCTATCACCTACAACTCCGCGTTGAAATCCCGCAACAAAGTTTGTGTAATCGAAGTCTTCATACCCCGCAGGGTTGAATTGTTGCCCGTAAAGATAGCCAAGACTATAACTTAATGAATCAACTTCTTCAGAAAATGAGGCTTGAGTTGGTCCATTTAAATCTTGCGTACAAGAGGTAAGGGTAAAAAGACCTAAAACGGGTAGGGCAAACTTGATTGTTGCTGATTTTAAGAATGACATATCGATGTTTTTGAGAGGTTGGGTAAAAGCTTTTTTATCTTGTTGAAATTACACACAATTCAAGCGGTTAAAAAAACAGATTGAAGTTCACTGAATTCAAGCTCTCGGAATCACTTTTGCAGGGCTTACAAGACATCCAGTTCACCGATGCAACCCCGATTCAAGAGCAATGCATCCCTGCTATACTGGAAAAAAAAGATGTTATAGCTACGGCTCAAACTGGTACCGGTAAAACGGGCGCTTTTGCGATTCCTTCCATTGAGAATGTTATGAAAAGCGATAAAAAAGGGGTGAAATGCCTTATTTTGAGTCCAACAAGAGAGCTAGCGAGTCAAATTGATGAGCAGATTTATGCCATTGGCTATCACACGGGCGTGTCTACGTTTACTGTGATCGGAGGGAGTGATTTTGCGGCGCAAGCC
>DDIC01000017.1:0-1998 GCA_002338335.1 Bacteroidetes bacterium UBA1860 | reverse complement strand
CGGCGCAAGCCAATGCGATCCGAGATGGAGTCGATATTATTGTAGCAACTCCGGGCCGCCTGATGGATCAAAAAAAGGTTTCAAGTTTAGATTTTTCATCGGTTGATGTGCTGATTCTCGATGAAGCAGACCGTATGCTTGATATGGGGTTCATGCCGGACATTAAAGAGATTATATCCTGGCTTCCAAAAGAGCGCCAGAATTTGTTGTTTAGCGCAACGATGCCAGACGAAATTGCAAAGCTGACAAAATCCTTTATGAAGGATCCAGTCGAAGTGAATATCGCTCGAAGCAAGCCAAATGAATCGGTTTCGCAGTTTGCCTTTGAAGTAAAGAGCGAGCAAAAAATTCACATCGTCAAAGAGGTGATGCGTCAAGTGAAATGGGAGTCATGCATCATTTTCACGTCCACCAAAAAGGGGACAGACGAACTTCAACGCCTGCTAAAAAAAGAATCGATTCGTGCGCTGAGTATTCACGGTGATCGATCACAGGAAGAGCGCTCCAAAGCACTTCAGGCGTTTATGAATAACGAAATCCCCGTTATTGTTGCTACCGATGTCTTGGCTCGTGGAATTGATATTAAAGGGGTTTCAATGATTATCAATTATGATGCTCCAAACAATACAGATGACTATGTGCATCGTATTGGTCGAACAGGGCGTTATGATCGAAAAGGAATCTCTATTTCGTTTTTCACAAAGCGTGATGCTCGAATGCTTCAAGAAATTCTTGGAATAGATGGTATTAAGTTGACTAAAAAGGACTTAGCGGGTATAGAGGATGCTTCCAAAGAGGTCACTTTTGAGTTGCCTAAAGAACTTATGAATCCCGCCCCTGCGTCGTTTAACTCTAAGGGATCAAGCAAGGTATCGTCCACAAAAACGTCTTCAGGAAAGCAGCCAACGGCTAAAAAACCTGCAACTAAACAGTCCTCACAATCCTCGGCCAAAGCTGAAGAGGGGCGTAACAAATCCTCACAAAACAAGCCTGCACGCAGTGATTCATCGCGTCAAGGAGGCGCAGGTAGTAGCCAGAAAAGGTCATCATCCTCGAATAGATCTTCTAATACTTCCTCGAGGAACAACAATGGTAGGTCTGGTAGTAGTGGAAGGCCTGGCGGAAGTAGATCTGGTAGTGGAAGGCCTGGCAGTAGCAGGCCCGGTAGTGATAGGTCCAAGTACAATAAGCCCAAGCAGGAAGTCCCAGAGGTGCCTATTGAGTGGATTCCAAAAGCACGACGTACAGCAAAACGATCATGGAGGGCCAAAAAAGGCTTTGTGGGATTACTGCTGAGTTTTCTTCCTAAACCCTAAACTTTTTTTACCCTATGAGTACACAAGACTCTTCATCCAAGAGCCTAGAGGATAGTGTTGCCCAAGATGAGATCACTATGACCGTCAAGCATGAAATTACACGTGCTGATTTAGAGCAACCATTGACAGTTTCTGAAAAGGAGCTCATGGAATCCCCAGAAGCTGAATCGCTCGCTAAGCAGGTTATGGATGAATTTGGGGTTGATTTAGGGCCCGCCCGTGTGGGATTCTTCCTGGTGTACCCAAATTTATCTAAGACTCGAGCTGCAGCCTGCATGAAGGCGAATCGAGAGGTGAAATATTACAGTGGCAATGATTATCTCATCGAGATCTCAGGAGACCTTTGGGATATGCTTGATGAAGGAACCAAAAAAATGGTGATTTACCATCAACTACTCCATATCGATCCAGTGTTTCAGGCCAAATCAGGTCAATGGAAAATGATGATTCGTAAACCAGATTTTGCCGACTTCTATGAAATCCATGACAAATTTGGCAATGAGTGGTATAAGTCGGTCCAAGCTACTATGTCCTCGTTGTATGATTTAGACCCACGACAAGAGGGTAGGGTGTCATTATAATCTTGTTGTTTACTATCACCCATTGTGTGTGTATTTTAGTAGTTCACCCTTGAGTGGGTGACGAGCCAAAGTGGCGGAATTGGTAGACGCACTAGATTTAG